>CAZHTQ010000025.1:0-10128 GCA_964535375.1 uncultured Candidatus Saccharibacteria bacterium
GGCACGCCGCCAGCATTCATCCTGAGCCAGGATCAAACTCTCCATTAAAGGTTCCGTTACACAATCTTAATAAAACGCGAACCTATGAAAATTTGAAAAACTCAAATTAAAAAAACTGACGATGATTTCATCAATAAATGAATTATTGACGAGTTAATTGCACAACTAAATTGTTAAACATTCTCTAAGGCCTCTCAAATTAACTCTCGCAGCTTTAGACTAATATAAGTTTATCGCACCTTGGACGAAATGTCAATACTTTTTCGGCACTTTTTTGGACTTTTTTTGATTTTTTTGAAAAATCCCCCATTTTTTGATGGAAATGAGGGATTTTGGTGCTTTATTTACGATCTTTGCGTGCAGGAATAAACCAAAATATGACAAATCCGATGCCGGCCAATACAATGATAATTGCCCACCAAGGAAACTCAATGTCGCGATTTTGATTTTTGTCATTATCAACATTGCCACCGAGTGGAGATGCTGGCTCATCTGGCTTGGATGTGTTTTGACTAATTGACTCTTCCATGGCCGAATCGCTGTTTTCTGCCACGTCAGATGCGGATGATGACTGGGTGTTTTCGCGGTCCGACGTTGAAACCGCAACCTGATGTAGTCCAATAGTTGACCCTGCGCTAACGGCTAAAACTAAGCCTGCGTCAGCATTTGTGTCAGCATTGGTGTTAGTGTCAGTATTAGTGTCAGTATTAGTGTTAGTATTAGTATTAGTGTTAGTATTAGTGTTAGTGTTAGCATTAGCTGATTCTGAATTAATAACTGGCTCCGGATTAATAATCGGCTCTGGATCGACAGTCGGTTCTGGATCAATAGTTTGTTCCGGATCGACAGTTGTAGGTTCATTAAAGATCGGTGCGTCCAGGGCTTCTGTCAATATATATTTATGGCTGGTCGCAGTAAATACAAGACGGTATTCCATGCCTTCGATATATTCTGATGGATTAATTTCATCGTAGTGCCAGTAGGTCACATCGCCATATGTACCCATATGAGCATGCACGATAAAGGAAGTGTAATAATCGTTATCTATCGTGAGATCTTCGGCGCGCAAGGTTACGTCGGTATCCATCGGGAACCAGCCGGCCGTGTCGCCGTTTTCGCTTTGCTGACCATTATATACAACATACACTTTGGGGTCGCCCTCTTTGACAGATTTAGGTATATTGCCGGTAACATAGTTTTTATCGGTACGGATAATGTATAGATCTACTACATCTTCTGGGTCAAATATGCCATATTCCGCATTCATAGCACTTACGGCTCGCACGTTTACCCTAATAGTATTATTGCCAGGGTTAAAGGCCTTGATTAAGGTGCGGTTGCTTTGATAATATTGTAAGGCCCGATAGATTTTGTCGGTTTCGCCTTTTTTAAAAAGATATTGATTCTTGCAGCCTGGGTAACTGCCGGATGGGCACGCGGCATCAAGTGCTGGTGCGATTTCCGCGGCAAACTCTTCCATTTCTTCTACAGTCCAGTATCCCTTGACTGGCGTATGGTCGACAACGGCTGCCGCAGGCTTGGCTAGCAGTCCACCAAAATTCGCCAAAAACGTTAAAGTTGATATTAAGAAAAGTGAAATTCTTTTCATGATACTCCTTTGATTATTTTATTAATGCAAAAGTATAGGCACAAGTCGCAAGAAAAATCAACCCCCCACCTGAATTTTTGAAAAATTTTATAAGCATAATTGATATGACCCCTGTCAAATTATCAAAAACGCCTAGGCTTATTTCACCTAGGCGTTTTTGGCAAAAATGTGATTTTGCGATTTTAGGCTTCTAAGGAACCTGCTTCGGGCTCTGCTTCGGGCAAGACAATGCCAATAGAAGCAACTGTGTCGCCGTCATTTAGGCGCATGATGCGGACACCTTGTGTAGCGCGACCGAGCGTAGGAATCTCTTTCATGGCAACACGGATGGCTTGACCCTTGATTGACATCATGATAACCTCTTTGGCTTCGGGGTCGAGCGTGTGGACGGCAACGATTGGACCGGTTTTTTCGGTGACTGTGGCAACTTTAATACCCACACCACCACGTTTGTGCGGCGGAAAATTAGAAACGAGGCAAGCCTTACCGTAGCCATTGGCGGATACCGCGAGAAGTTTTTGTTCTGGGTCGGTAATGACATCCATGCCGACTATTTCATCCTTAGGACGGAGCCGCATGCCACGTACGCCCATGGCCGAGCGGCCCATTGCACGGACTTCTTTCTCGTTGAAGCGTGTAGCTTGGCCAGCCGAAGTACTAATAACAATATCGTTTGCGCCGGTAGTTTCTTTAACCCATTTAAGCTCATCACCCGCATCCAACTTGATAGCTATCAAACCATTGCTCCGTACGTTGAAGAAATCTTTGATGGCGGATTTCTTAATAGTTCCCTTTTTGGTGGCCATAAAGAGGAAGCCACCCTCTACATTCTCACCTTGTTTGATAATGGCGGTGATTTTTTCTTCTGGGTGCATGTTTAGCATGTTGACCGCGGCAGTGCCCTTAGCGGCAAGCGAGGCTTGTGGCACTTCGTAAGCCTTCATACGGAATAGCCGACCTTGATTAGTGAAGAATAACAGATAGTCGTGAGAGCTTGCTGTCATGATTTGGGCGATTACGTCTTCCTCCTTGGTGGTCATGCCACGCTTACCTTTACCGCCACGATTCTGGCGGCGAAAATCAGCTTGAGGAACGCGTTTCATGTAGTTTTCGGTAGTTAAGAGAATGACACTTTCCTCTTCAGGGATAAGTTCTTCTTCGGAGAACTTGCCAACCTCGTGATTGATAATCTTGGAGCGACGCTCATCGCCGTATTTTTCTTTCATGGCGATAAGCTCTTCTTTTACGACACGTAAAATCTCGGCTTCGCTAGCAAGAATAGCTTCTAGTTTTTCGATTAGTTCGTGAAGTTGTTTTAATTCTTCTTCAATCTTGTCACGTTCGAGACCTTGGAGACGACGAAGCTGCATCTGTAGGATGGCTTGGGCTTGGATTTCGGATAAACCAAAGCGTGTCATGAGTTGCTTGTCGGCATCGTCATAGGATGCACGAATAACCTTGATGACTTCATCAATGTTGTCGAGTGCAATCTTTAACCCCTCCAAGATATGTGCGCGTTCTTTGGCTTTTCTTAGATCGAATTCGGTGCGGCGGCGAATAACCACTTGGCGATGCTTGACAAACTCACTAAGAATCTCTTTGAGCCCCAAAACACGTGGCTGGATACCATCAACGAGCGCCAGCATATTGTAATGAAAAGTGGTCTGGAGATCCGTAAGCTTGTAGAGTTGGTTTAAAATCTTCTTAGGAAAAGCATCTTTTTTAAGTTCGACCACTACGCGAACCTTACCGCGAGCCGATTCATTGCGAGCGTCAGCGATGTGATCTATTTTTTTATTCAAGGCCAAATCGCGAACTTTATCGATGAATGCTTCTTTGGATACTCCGTAAGGCATCTCAGTAATAACAATATTGTAGCGTCCGTTTTTACGCTCCTCAATATTAGTGACAGCGCGCATAGTGACGGAACCTTTACCAGTAGCATAGGCTTGTTTCATAGGGGCGCCGCCATAAACTTCGGCACCAGTTGGGAAATCTGGTCCCTTGACATGTTTCATGAGACCATCGAGAGTAATTTCTGGGTTGTCAATGAGCGCCACGGTAGCGTCCACTAGTTCCCCTAAGTTATGCGGTGGGATATTAGTAGCCATACCTACAGCAATACCCATTTGGCCGTTCAGGAGGATATTAGGAAGTGCCGCTGGCAAAACGACTGGCTCCTGGGTGGTGCCGTCGAAGTTATCGCGAAAATCTACGGTTTCCTTATCGATATCAGCAAGGAGTTCTACGCCGATTTTGTCCATCCGAGCCTCAGTGTAGCGGTAGGCTGCCGGCTCATCACCGTCTGGAGAGCCAAAGTTACCCTGACCCTCAATGAGGGTGTAACGCATTTTCCAGGTCTGGGCCAAGTTAACCATAGCCATATAGATAGACGAGTCGCCGTGTGGGTGATACGCGCCCATGACATCACCGACGATTTTAGCAGACTTAACCGTAGGATGTGGTGGTTTCCAGCCGTTTTTATTCATGGCATATAATATCCGGCGATTAACCGGCTTTAAACCGTCGCGCACATCTGGCAAAGCGCGGTCTATAATTACCGACATGGAATATTAGAGGAAGTAGTCTGCCATGGTATGTTCGACGGGTTTAATCTCAATACCATCAGTTTGTTCTATGATTTCTTTTTCGTCTTCCATATTCTATTCTCCTTAAAAATCCAAATCGTCCAAATTAACTGTGGCGGCGCCAGCCTGGATAAAGTTTTTGCGCAGGTCCACCTGATCGCCCATGAGTTTAGTAAATACGGCGTCGGCTTTTTCGGCATCTTCGACGTGAACTTTGACTAAAATACGATTCTCAGGGTCCATGGTGGTTTCCCAAAGCTGTTTGGCATCCATTTCACCAAGACCTTTAAAACGTTGCTGAGCGGTATAACCAGCTTGTTTGAAGCGTTCTTGGGTTTCGTCTATCTTGGTACCGGCGGCACGACGCTCAGCGATTTTTTCGGTAAGCTTCTTCTCTAGGGCAACTTCATCGTACAGATAATCAATCTTACGAGCGTTACCGGTACCCTTGATGAGACCAAAGAGCGGTGGCTTGGCCAAATAAACGTGACCTGCCTCTATAACATCTGGCATGTACCGAAAGAAAAACGTCATAAGTAGGGTAGCAATATGAAGACCGTCAACATCGGCATCTGTCATAAAGATAATCTTGTCGTATCTAAGACCATCCAGATTGAATTGGTCACCAATGCCAACACCTAGCCCTTTAATGAGTGAAACCAGTTCTTGATTGGCTAGCATTTTATCTAGACGGGCGCGTTCGGTATTGAGCACTTTGCCACGGAGCGGTAGGATTGCTTGAATCTGAGGATTGCGACCTTCTTTGGCGGAACCGGCTGCAGAGTTACCCTCTACTATGAAAAGTTCGCATTCTTTTCTGTCACGAGAGGAACAGTCGGCAAGCTTAGACGGGAGATTTAGCCCCTCGAAAGCGCCCTTTCTAATAACGTTGTCGCGGGCGGCACGGGCAGCTTTGCGGGCGCGGGCTGCTAGAGTAGCCTTGCCGACAATTTTCTTGGCAACCTGAGGGTTTTCTTCGAGATAGTAACCGAAATATTCGGTCATTATTTTATCAACGTAGCCACGCACTTCTGGATTACCGAGTTTATTCTTGGTCTGCCCCTCGAATTGTGGATCCGGCAATTTGACTAAAATGACAGCAGTGAGCCCCTCTTTAATGTCATCACCTGTAAGATTTTCTTCTTTTTCTTTTAAGAGGCCGTTCTTGCGAGCATAATCGTTGATGACACGATTGAGCCCCGTACGAAAACCTACGACATGCATACCTCCATCTGGAGTGAGGACATTATTAGCAAAAGGCTTCATAGTTTCGCCAAAGGTATCGTTGTACTGGAGGGCAATTTCGACCCCAGTATCGTTTACTTGTTTTTCAACATAGAAAATATCGTCAGTAAGTAGCTCTTTGCCCTGATTTAAGCGCTTAACGTAGCTCTTAATACCACCCTCAAAATAGAATGATTCCCTTTCGCCAGTACGCTCATCTTTAACAGTGATAAGTATGCCTTTAGTAAGATACGCCTGGTGACGAGCATAGCTAGATACCCAAGAATACTCAAAAGTAGTGGTTTCCTTGAAAATGGTGGGGTCTGGATAAAAAGTAATTGAGGTACCATGCTCGCGCGGTGACCCCTTGGTGACTTGAAGTTCCATAGTAGGCTTACCGGTATCGAATTCTATATGGTGGGTTTTGCCGTCACGATAAACTTCGGCGGTCATATGGGTAGATAATGCGTTAACCACAGATGAGCCTACGCCGTGAAGCCCGGACGAGACCTTGTAGCCGCCATCACCGAATTTACCACCGGCGTGAAGCACAGTAAGCACGGTTTCAAGAGTGGATTTTTTGGTCTTGGGATGGATATCTACCGGAATACCACGACCGTTATCGTCAACACGTACCCCACCATCCTGCAAAATGGTGATTTCGATTTTATTGGCAAAGCCGGCGATGGCTTCATCAATAGAGTTATCGGCAATTTCTTTGATAAGGTGGTGTAAGCCGTCATAACCGGTAGAGCCGATATACATACCTGGACGGAGTCGTACTGGTTCTAGGCCTTCTAGAACACGAATCTCTGACGAATCATAGGCTTCTTTTTCAGCCATTTTAATACCTCTTCTTAAATATACTATACCAGTATACACCAGTTTTTCGATAAAATCAAGGGTTTAAGGCTTTTTTGTGAGCCAACCGTCTAGGAACCCACCTTCATCGCCAGACGCGCTCGTAGGGGCATCTACGTGTGCCACAGTGGGTGTTCTCGCGACATCCTCTGGACCACCAAGCTCACGGCCGGCTTTTTGCTCGGCGGCGGACCAGCGCGCGGTAATTTCTCTTTCGACCTCGGCGCGAGTTTTGGCATATTTAGTGGCAGAATAAACTTTGAGTGATTCCATGAGGGCGTCATTTGGCTCGCCCATAGGCTTGGGTAAGCTAATGGTAAATGGTGCGGACGGCATGTCAAACATCATGACCTTGGCCACAGCGGCAAAATTAGGGGTCTTGGTGAGATCTTCGGCGGTAAAGGTGGGACTAAACGCTTTGACCATAAGCTCGGCATCGGTAATGCCAATGCGACCGCAGATGATAGTGCCGACGTTACCGAGTAGGGCTTCCCTGATTTTCTCGGTGAGCTGTGTCATGAATTGGTTGGCAACAATAAGGTTGAGGCGATATTTGCGAGCCTCAGAGAGAATTGACTCGAAGCTATCGGTGGCGAAGTTTTGGAACTCGTCTACGTAGAGGCAAAAATCTTGACGCTCATCCTCGGGGATGTCTTGACGGCTCATGGCGGCCTGCTGGAACTTCATGACAAAAATCATGCCTAGGAGATTAGCATTAATGTCGCCGAGCCGCCCCTTACTGAGGTTGACCAAGAAAATCTTCTTGTTGTCCATGATTTCGCGGATATTGAAGCCGGATTTAACCTGGCCGAGGGTGTTTCGCATGATAGTATTACTGAGGAACGGCCCCCATTTGCTGGCGAACCAAGTGATGACTTCGCCGGCGTCGTTGGATTTTTGGGAGGCTGGGAATTCTTTGGTCCAGTAGTCGTAGACGGCTTTATCGGTAACATACTTAAGCTTTGATTTGACGAACTCTGGATCGGTAAAACACTGTGGAATATCAATAAAGGTGGCGCCCTTGGGGTCGCTCATTAGGAGAAGAGCGGCGTTTCTAAACATGTGCTGGCCGCGAGGGCCGAAGAAACCTTGGTTGCTCGGGTCAAAAAGCGATTGAAGCATGCTGATACCCTCTTGAACGATAAAATCTTTCTGGTCTTCAGAGGTATACTCAAACATGTTCATGCCTACAGGGTGTTCGATATCGGCAGGGTCAAAGTAGATAACATCATCGATACGTTCTTCGGGGACGCGTTTCAAAAGAGCCTCTACGGCATCGCCATGCGGATCGATAAAGGCAAAGCCGCGACCGTCACACATATCTTGGAAAGCGATATTTTCGAGGAAAACAGACTTGCCCATACCTGTTTGACCGATGACATACATATGACGGCGACGATCCTTGTCGCCGAGATAGATTGGCTTCTTTTGACCGCGAAATTCGTTGGTGCCGAGAAGTACACCTTGATCCATGAGCTTTGCGGGGCCGTCAACCTGTTTTACGAGTTGACGTTCGACACTGGAACTTGGAATAGCATTTTGCTCGGGCAGATGGAAGATGCTGGCTAGCTCGATGCTGTTCAAAATATTTGTTCGGGTTTTTAAGGGGAAAAATCGAAAACTGTAGTCGGTGACTAAGCGACTAGTATCTTTAAACGGGTTGACCTTAAAGCCATTGAGCTCGGGGGAGTCAAACTGCGAAAAAGCACTCACGATGCCACCTAGAATCGCGTCTGAGCGTTGTTTGCTATCGGAGCTGGCTACTACCCTAATTAGAGTTTCGAAGGCCGGATAGCGCATTTTATTGGTGACAGCGGTGATTTCATCCTGTTTTATGCTGGTAATTTGCTCGGTAGTGGTGGTTTTTTCGTGCATCTCGGGGACCTCGAAAGGAGCGCGGATAACATCTATCACAAACTGGCCCACGCCAGCACCAGTGGTTTTGGTTTTCTTGCCGGTTTGCACGGATTCGATGTACTCTTTGGATTTTGATGACCAATTTTTGTCGGCAGGACGAAACAAAATTTGTACAGCCGCGCCTTCGTTTTTGCTCAGATTAGACATCGCATTGAGGATAGCTCGCGAAGCGTCACGCTTGCTATCTTCGTAGGTAGCAATAGGTAGATAGTAGTCCTTGTTTAGGGTAAGCTCGGCGCCAGAGACGGTGTTTGCGCTGAGACCTTCACCAAAGATGTTTTCTTCCCTGCGCTCTTCGATGCGGGCGGTAGGATAGGCAGACTGGATGGCTTGCTTTGCGGTTTCCTTAAGCACGAGAGGAACTAAGGCGTAATAGTGAATCAAGCCGTCACTCGCGATAATCTCGAAAGAAAAATGACGTTGACCATACAAATCGGTCTTAAAACCCTTAGTTGCAGTAGAAGCCAAGATGGAGTACATGAGTTGAGCTTTAGAGATGGCTTCGTTGACGATGTCGCGCTCATCGCGGCCGCCTGCGTTAATGTCGTCCGTAGTAGGCGGAAGATGGATGAGGAGGGGTACCATTTTGAGGCCACGCTCGTATTTTTTTGCCTTGCGGAGTTTACCAATGCGGGAGGCAAAAATTATAGAGGCGATGATGATTGCCGCGAGAAGCACAATTAGGATGACCACCCAGGCGTCCATGGCTAGCGGTTTCCTTTCTGTATTTTTGATTGATAAACCTCGCGCATCTGCTGTAGCTCGTTGTATGTATCGGATAGAGGCTTAGATGGATCCTTAAACTCGGTGATTAGATTATCAATAGCGTCAGCGGTAGCATTACTGATGTGGTCGCCGCGCGGAGCGATCAGACGTTCATTAATACTGGATAGAGGCTGTTCTACAGTAGGCACTAGGGGCTCGGTACTACGAATTACCCCAAGCTCATCTGGAGTAGCTGATAATTCTGATGATTCGCTTGAAAAAATCGCACGATTGCCAATAGCGCGAGTGTTATGCTCACCAGGGGTGGCAAACTCCCACGACGAATCGCCGGTGTTTGACCGGGTTTCGACTGCTTCTGGGTTGGTGTGACCATAGTCCATATGTTTATTTTACCACATTATGCACGTTTCATCACTAAAAATTCCGCCAAAAGTATAAACAGAAAAATAAGCCCAATAGTCCACATATTAATGACGCCAAAAGATCTGGCCATCAGAACCATAATGGGGCCAAAAGCAATAACTGCGGCATAAAGATAATCTTTGCCACGAAAAGTGTCTCGTTTGATAGCGAGACGATAAAACATCTGCATAATGAGAGAAATAATGCCAAAAATAACGGCATATAATGTTGTAAAAAATACTAAAACACCGAATGGACCGATTTCCGTAGGCGATGTGCTATTAAGTATCAAGATTAAAGCTGCGAGTCCTATGATACTAATTGCCATAACGATACGTTTTTTGTTCATATTATGATTATATCATAACTATTTTGATCCCCCAAGTGTTTCCTGCCCTCTCTCTATGGGGGAGAGCGGAAGAGTTATCTGGTTCAAAAAATCATAACTATTAACCACAACTCTTTCCGCTATTCCCTTTATTGACCGCTTCACGCAAGGTGAAGCACATGTCCTTGCTAGTCCTTTCTTTCACTCTTGTTTATGTTTTGTTCAATGTGCTAATGAAAGATTTACCAGCGCGCTCTACGCGAATTTGTTTCGCGGAGCTCTAGGTAATTCCTTATTGTAATATTGGCTAGTCAAGAAATTACCTTTTCGCCCGCCAAACGTGATTCTATGGTTTGAATCTTGCTTTCTTTTTGACCTTTTTCACGGTCGCGGCGTTTTGTTTTTTTTTTTTTTTTTTTTAATAGTGTCTAATTTTATGTTAGCATAATTGGCTTTAAAATTAAATAATTTTT
>CAZHTQ010000026.1:0-9903 GCA_964535375.1 uncultured Candidatus Saccharibacteria bacterium
GAAGAAAGTGTAAGATTGAGATAAGTTTCGTCATTAATACTAAATGCGGCTGAACCATCTTTGGAAATTTCGGCGTGGGCTAGGTTAATATGCAAAAGCGATACGACTGCAGCTCCTAAAATTAATAGGGCGGGTCCTGCTGGCTTTTCTTTCCCCCGAATCCGGTTGGTTCGGGGGTCCCCCTGAAAAGCCATCACCCGCCCGGATAATAATTTTGATATTGTATGTATGACTTTTGGCATGTGCCTCTCCTTTATAAATTGATACGCACATTTTTCGCCATCAACGAAAAATGCGACTACTTATGTTAGTCGCGAAACATTAATCACCATACAAGACGATGACCCATAAGTAGTCGCAGCAATCGTTCTTGTATGATATTGATTAATGTTTCGCAATTTAATTATAACATTAGATTTTATTTTTTGTAAATAGATTTTGAACAAAAAATATTTTTAGATTGATTTTGGATTCAGAGCTTTGCGATGAAGGAAGAGGAGAAGGGAAGCGGCGGCGAAGGCAAGCAGGAAAAAAGCAAGAAAAACAAGTGGGGTGAGGTAATATCTGCCACCAAAGGTGACGCCGTAAAAATCGGGAACGAGTTGCAAGATGACTACAAATAATATATACGGCACGGCATAGGCAAGAATCGGAATAGTAGCGATAAGGCGAGCGTGGCGAGCTGATGGGATGGTGGGTAAGAAGAAAACAAAACTCACAGCCGCCAAAATAGGATTTAAGAAGTGTAAGAAAAACATCGGCTCTAAAATCATGTCAAAATAATTACTACCACGAGCGGCACGCATCGGGGCCAAGAAGAATAGAACCGTAATACAAGTGACGGCACCAGCCGTGGCGGCGGTGAGATACCAGGTAGCGGCTCGGCCCGATAATTTGCCGCGTATATTAAGGATAGCTGATATAAATGCCACGATGGACAGGAAGATATTGCTAAGTACCGTAAAAGTAAAAATCTGTTGCCAGTGCGCAGTGATGGTACCATCCAACCTTGCGCCACGCGAACCGTAAGTCATAGCGACAATAGCTGCTGTGATACCAGTAACAGCAATAAAGAAATTAATGAATGTAAAAAGTTGAGATTTGGTGATTTTCATATAGTCCTCACAAGTTTAATATTATTAGGTTTTCGATATGTGGAGTACGAGGGAAGAAGTTGAAGGTTTTGACGCTTGCGATATGGTATTTGGCTAGTAGTATTTTGATGTCACGAGCCTGGGTGGCGGGATTACAAGATAAATATATAATAGTGGGCGGGGTAACTTCGAGGAGTTTATTAACCAACTTGGAATCGCAGCCGGCGCGTGGAGGGTCGAGGATGACCGTAGTATCCGGAGAAATATAATCAGTGGCATTCTCGGACTTTGTATGAATAGCCAAAATATTACCACTCTTAGTACCGATATTTTTAACCATCTCGCCAAAAGCAAATTTATCTACCTCTACTAGGGTGAGTTTGTGGTCACGCGCGATGGAGAGACCGATAGTGCCAACACCAGAGTAAAGGTCAAGAACCTTGCTGGTGTTAACGTGTTTTTTCATTTCCTCAAGAGCCATTTCGTAAACTGGAAGGTTGATTTGGAAAAAGCCATTGGGTGAATAGGAGTAGGTGCGACCCAAAATAGTGTCAGTAAGTTCGGGGAAGGTAGGGTGGGGCTTGCCGTTTTCGTAAAGCCCACCAGAAACTTCGCCGTTTTGATCGCAGCGGAGCAAGAGTGATTGATACTCACGCGCATCTTCGCCGCGAGCGTTTAGGTCGTCAATAATACGGGTAGCAGCGGCAAAAATTTCGGGGCGCTCAATACTAGACTTCACAATAGGAATCTTGCGGTGAGAGCCACGAGCATGAAAACTAGGTAAAATCCGACCTAGGTCGTGATCGTAATACAAAGAATATTCCATTTTGTTGCGATAAAAATAATCGCAGCCATCGGTAACTACTTCTGGGGCGGCAATACTAATCCCGTGCTCACGAAAGATTTCCACGACTAAATCGCGTTTTAATGATAACTCATAACCATAATCCATAATTTGAAATGGCGAGGTGGAAAGATAACAATCGTCGCGTGGCGAGATGCGGTGTGGGGAAGGATTGGCGACTTTGACGGCGATAGCCTCTTCGTAATGAGATTTACGCTTAATGACATTGTACTCAGAAATCTCTTCGCCAGGTAAAGCGTTCCAAAGGAAGAGTTTTTTGCCACTCTCTGCGGTTGCTAGGCCGAAGCCACCGGGAATTATTTTGCCTACGCGTATCATACTTTATATTATACCAGAAATATGTTATAATTTGTATATGTCTGATAAAGAGGTCTTACGTTTCACCGATGATAATGCCATGCGTGGCGAAATTGTTTCGCACGTGATGGGGAAAAATACTGCGAAAAAAGTCGGCAAAAAGTGGGGGTCTATTACGGCGGGGGGATTTATCGCAATAATTCTCGTGATAGTGGCACTCGTAATGCTAGGCGGTAATTTGATGCCAGTAGCGATATCGGAAAGAATCATCGAAGAAACTGACGTACAATACGCAGATGCAGTGGAAAGCAAACTGCTAGTACTCCAGCAAGCATTATATACGGGGGATATTCCAGAGAACACTAAAAAACGCCTTGTGGAAAATGGGGTGGAACTTGTGGAAAACAATGGCGGATACAGTATATTATATAACGGTAAGGTAGTGGCGGCGAAAGATTTTATCGCGGCAGCACATAGTGATGCAGGGCTATATGCGGCGATCAATAATGCAACTTATGGACGAGCTGGATACTGGTATGATGAAACGGCAACAAAACTACTTCGCGAAATAGGCACTGGACGCAACAATTACACAGAGGACGCGGATTTTGATGAAGTAATGAATAAATTGATGGGGAGCGGTAACGAGATAAATGTAGAAAACGTGGCACAGGTGGAGCGTGAAACAGATGATGGCGGTACCGAAATAATATACGAAGGTACTGGGACCGTAAATAGCTCGGTGGCGGTGGATTTCGTAAACGGGGTAGCGGGGAAAAGCTTGGCTAGTAATTCCGCCACAGCAACTTTGAATGCGGGCGACATACTAAATAAGTCCGACATTATGGCAAAGGAGCAAAAATCCGCGATATTTTTCTTGGGATTTATGGAGAATATAAGCAAGATGAAAGCTGGCGACGGTGGCGAATCTAGAATTAATGAAGCAATGAATTTGCTATACAGCGAAAGTGAAAACGAGGTGGTAGATGTTGCAACTGGCGAGGTGGTGCGCGTAAAGGGCAGCATGATGGAGGCGCCGAGTCTATATGCGATACTTTCTGGCGAGAAGATAGATACCGTGGCAGTGCAAAACTACGCATCGGACAGGGTACTTAGAACTGTGGAAAACTTAAGCAAAGGTACTGCGACTGCGGAAATATTGAATGGCACAGTGGTTTCCACGACCGGTGCAAAACTTAGAGGTACAGTGGGGCGATTGATAGATGGCGGCGACTCGGCTTCTAGTGAAACATTAAATAAAGTAGTGCCAACACTTGATACATCACTTATTAATAATTCATTTGAAGATGTACGTGGCGTAGCTGGTGGGGAACTGCTGGTGGAGGGGGCAGTGAATGTGGGCAAACTGCTGGCGCGGGCAAGCGGAGGAACCACGGGTGATGCGGCGGCAGTTAAGGCATATGCAAGAGTTACCGATACAGTACTAGCGCTAGACAAAGAAGTAGATAGAATGAGTCGTAGTCCGTTTGACGTGTCGTCGCCCAATACATTTCTCGGTACGCTAGTACGCAAAGTGGGGGCGGTACTAAAAAACGGACTTGGAATACTTGGCAAAACCGTGAGCGCAGAAGATAACGAGAACTCATATTTCACGAATTTTGGTGACTGCAAGACACTAGGTAATATTGGTGCGGTGGGGACGGCGGGGTGTTCATCTATTATGACTTTTGATACTAGTACACTTAATGATACTTTTAATGACGCAGGATTCGTGAGTTTTGTAGAAGAAAATACTACACTCGTAAATGGTACACGTGAGGTGAAGCCAGGCTCGGCACTTGCAAAGTATATAGAATATAACAGCAAACGTAAGACGACGGATGGAGTAATGGATGGTGGTATACTAGATAGCATTAGTAATAATAGCAGTTTACTATTTATATCCAATATCGCAAGTGCAATTCAAAAATATGTAGGTGCGACAGAGTCCGACAAAAGAATTGCAAATGGGGCAGCGTTTGTTGATTCGGCGGCCAACCTAGATTGGAATACTTATAAATATGCGCAGCGTTATATGGCGCTCGCGAGAGCTACGGAAACTTTGCGACAATTTGACGGTGATAAAACCGCGTATAATAATATCCCTGGACTAGAAGGGGGACTCAGCCCAGTAATAGCATATGAGCAAAAGTACCTAAGCGACAGCGCCAAAATCGCTACAAAGTAAATTCTTCTACGCTTGTAATAATTACTTGATTGTCCTTAAAATTGGAAACTAGGGAATCGCGGCGGGCTTGGTCTAATTCTGAAAAAACATCGTCTAGCAAAATAATTGGTTTCTTGCCGAGTTTACTTGTGATGAGACTTGCTTCAACAAATTTGAGGGCTAGAATAATAGAACGGGTTTCACCACGCGAGGCGGAACCGTCGGCGGGTTTTTGATTGAAAATAAAATCAATAGTGTCACGCTGTACACCAAAAGAAGTGTAGCCTAGGATGCGGTCTTTGTCGTAAGATTTTTCTAAAGCAGAGAGATATTCGGACTCGGTGATGCCGGGAACAGCAGTAGTGTATTTGACGGAGATTTCATCGGAGTTATCGGCGATAGAGTGGTAGGTGGGGGTGAGTGGACGTTCGATTTCGGATAAGAATTTAGTGCGAAATGACGCAAGAGTGCTGCCTAAGTTGGAAAGCAGGACATTCCAGGCAAAGAGTGAGGTAGGCTCTAGAACTTCGGACTTTAAGAGTTCATTGCGTTGTTTTAAAGCTTTATTGAATTTGCTGAGGGTACTCGCGTAATCTTCACTAAAGTCGCTGAAAATGCGGTCAAAATAGTCGCGGCGGCGTGAAGGTGGACCAGAAACGAGATTTAAGTCGTGCGGCTCAAACAACACTACTGGATATTTGTATTTGGCGGGCAAACGGCGCGCAGTTTTGTCGGCGATTTTGAAAGTTTTGTTTTTGCCATCGTATGTAGCAATGGTGGATTCGCCCGTATCGTAAGTGATTTCAATACGATAAAATGGCGCGCCGCGTTTCAAGATGTCTGGGTCGGTGGCACGAAAACTTTTACCGCGAGTTAAGATATAAATCGCTTCAAGAACGGATGTTTTACCGTAGCCATTGGCACCCAAAATGAGAGTGGTATCTGGGTGGCAGCTTAAGTGATACGCAGAGTGGTTTCGGAAATTGGTAAGATTAATATCTTGAATGAGCATATTGTTAATCTATGAGTTGAGTGGCATGATAATATGTGTGTAATCGTCGCTCTTGGTACCACGGAGAAGGATAGGAGTGACATTGGGCGAAAACTCAAAGGTAATTTCTTTATCGTCTAAGACGTTGAGGGCGTCAGTCAAGAAGCGAGAGTTGAGATTAACTTTGCCTTCTTCGGTAACTTCTGCATCAATAGCAGAATCGTTTTCACCTAATTCGCTGGCGATGGACTTGACAGAGAAGATATTTGGCTTCCTAACTTCACACACAATGGAGCCAGCAACAGAGCGAGCAAAGAGTGCGGCGAGCTTGGTGATGCGGATTAATTCGTCGCGATCTAGCTGAACGTGGATCTGATTGTCTTTGGGGATAAGGCGGCGGTAGTCGGGAAAACTAGCGTCGATGAGTTTAGAAATAATCTCTACTTCGCCGAGACGAAACCGGACAAGATCGTCGTTGAAGGAAAGTTCTACTTCGTCCATGTCATCACTGAGGGAACGGAGAACTTCTTGAAGAGAACTCGCAGGAACTATGACGCTAATTTCGCTTTGGACGTTTTTAACTAACTTTTTCTCGGCAAGACGATAACCATCGGTGGCGGCGATAGCCAGGAGATTGTCATAGGTATTGAAATAGATGCCGGTAAGGGCAGGGCGCGTCATATCATTGCTACTTGCGATGGCAACTTGCGAGACACCATGCTTGAATTCGTCGATACCGATTTTAAATACGACAGCTTTATCTTCGTTGATTTCGGGGAGTTCCGGAAAATCATCGGCTGGGGAGCCATTAATGGTGGAAGAATATTTGCCGGCAGAGATGGTGACCTTGGTGCCATCAGCAACAATCTTGACGGTTTCTTTTTTTGGTAAGTTACTGACAAATTCGGCTAAAAGTTTGGCGGGAACGGTGGTGACGCCATCTTTGCAACTAGATACTGGTAAATAATCTACTACAGCCATGTCTAGATTGGTGGTGACAAGAGAGACTTTATTGTTATCTACTCTAATTAAAACATTATTTAAGACTGGGAGCGTAACACGGCCTACGGCGATACGACTAACATTATTGAGGGCTTTACTTAATTTGTCTTGAGCTACTTCGATTTCCATGTAATTATCCTTTCTTAATAGTTATTATTTAAAAGTTCTTTATTATAAAATTATTAGTTGTAGTAATAGTAGGGTCGGTGGAAAAGTGGAAAAGTGGTGGTTTATAAGAGGTGGGTGGGTTGTTAAAAAGCCGGTGGGAAAAAGTGGGGATTTGTGGGAAAAGTCGGTGGGAAACGTACTGAAAAATGTGAAAAGTGGGTTCTCCACAAAGTTTTGCATGTGGAATACACACGGATTTGCACGTAGATTTCCACAGAAATGGTGAGGGATTTCCACAAGTGTATTAGCCATAGATTTTCCCCTTGATATCTTCAATCTGGTCGCGAAGGTTGAAATTGAGTTTTAGGTCGTTTTCGATTTTATTAATGCCATGCATAACGGTAGTGTGATCTTTGACGCCGACTTCGGCGGCGATTTTGGTGGTACTCATAGAGAGTTCTTTGGATAAAATATACATGGCGACTTGGCGGGCGTTTTTGATGTTGGCGACGCGAGATTTACTGCACATGTCTTTGACGGTGAGGTTGTAATATTTGGCAACTTCGTTAATGACTTGTTTGCTGGATGTGGGGCGGAGTTTGCTGGCGTGACTGATGGTGGTGGAGCCGCTCTTGATGAGTTCGAGAGGGGTCATGTTGCGGACTTCGGACATTAAGAGGATGGTAGATAACTCGCCTTCAAGGTCGCGGATATTGGTATTGACGTTTTCGGCGATGTACTCAATAGCTTCTGGCTCGATTTCGGCGCCGATGAGCTCGGCTTTGGTACGGAGAATAGCGCATTTATCTTCAAACTTGGGGAGTTGGAGATCAAAAGCGCCAGCCCAGGTGAGACGAGTGGCAAGGCGTTCGTCGACGGTTTTGATTTGGGAAGGGAGACGATCGGAAGTTACGATGATTTGCTTATTGAGCTGATATAGATCGTTAAAGATATTAAAAAACTCTTCTTGGGATTTTTCCTTATTAATGATGAGTTGGAAATCGTCGATGATGAGGCAGTCGAGTTTTTGAAACTTGCGGTTGAAATCTTTGCCTTTGCCGGTTTTGATAGCATCAACGAAATCGGAGTAGAAATGGGAGATGGGAGTGTAGAGGATTTTATAGTTGGGGTTGCGGCGCAAAAGTTCGTTGCCGATGGCTTGGACAAGGTGAGTTTTACCAAGGCCCGGGCCACCATATAGGAAAAATGGATTGTAGCGATCGCCTGGGGAATCGATGATGCTTTTGGCGGCGGCGTAGGCGACGTCGTTGTTGCTACCGATAACGAAAGAATCGAGAGTGTATTTGCTATTAAGGCCGGTATTTAGGATGGGGGTGGACTCGGTGCGGCGTGGGGCGGAAATTGATTCGCGGGCAAGATCGCCGGTGGTGACTTCACGAGAACGGACGCGGGGCTTACTGCTTGATACAACTTCGTAGTCGATGGTGTTTACGGTAACGCCGTTTTTTTCTAAGGCATCTTTGATGATGTCGTTAAATTTGACGCGAAGTTGCTTGATGTGAAATGAATTTTTGACACCGATAATGATAGTACCGTTATCATTAGTGATAAGTGTGGTATCTTGGAACCAGGTAGAATAGTTACCGTCAGAAACTTTGTTTTTGATTTCGGCTAGGACGTTTTCCCAGACATTAAACACTTTGACCTCCTTGTATGTAGATTATTATAGCACGAATGGCGTGAGTTTTCCACAGGTTTTAGTGGATTTGGGGGATAAAAATAATATTTTATAATATAGATTTGAAAATACAGGGGTGGAATTTTTCCACAATTTGCAGGTTCTTGATAAAAGCCTGTGGAAAAACTCTTGAAAAATGTGGAAAAGTGCGGTATACTATAATAAGATTTTGAATAAAATTAAAGTTTAAGGAAATATTATGCCAAAAAGAACATATCAGCCACACAAAAGGCAACGCAAAGTTGAGCATGGGTTTATGAAGAGAAATGCTACGTCTAACGGACGCAAGGTACTAGCTAGGCGACGGTTGAAAGGTCGAGCTCGTCTTGCAATATAGGGCGCTCTGCTGCGTCAGTGGATGCGTTGCTATATGCTTAGTAAAAAATATCGATTTCATTCACGGGGTGGGGTGAGGTATGTCTATCAAAAGGGAAAGACAGTTCGGGGGCCGAAAATGTCTTTGGTTTTTTGTGAGAATACGAGGGGGTTCACACGAATAGCGGTGGTGGTATCGAAGAAAGTGAATAAGACTGCGGTGGGGCGAAACCGAATAAGACGGCGGGTGTATGAGGTAGTGCGGCGGAATATGGAATATATACCACCAAAGCACGATTATATTTTTGTGGTGTTTGCGCCGGATGTAGAAACAATGGAATATACTAGGCTAGAAGAAACGGTGGGTAAACTAGTCGCTGAGTCAAAAGTGTGTTATAATGGTAAATAGATGAAAAATTGGAGTGTGAAAAAAACGATAATTTGGGGGTTGATACTTTTGTTTGTAGTGGGGTCAATCGCGGCGGGCGGACCATTTAATTTGATAGATATTATAATAGTGCGGCCAATTGTAAATATTCAATTTATGATATTTAATTTGGTGCATGATTTTGGTGTTGCAATTATAATTTTTGCGGTGTTAGTAAAATTGTGTATGTTGCCGTTAACTAAGCGGCAATTAATGCAGACAAGGTTGATGCGAAAAATTCAGCCGGAGCTCACGCAGATTCGGAAGAATTGTAATGGTAACAAGCAGCTGGAGTCGATCCAAACAATGGATCTTTATAAGCGGTATAATGTAAAGCCGTTTTCTTCGATATTGACACTACTAATACAGCTACCGATATTTATTGCAATTTTCTCGGCAATACGGGTGATTGCGACGCCGATGCCGACAGATAATCTAATGAATCGTGCGTATGAAATTGTGGCATATGAAGGGTCGGAGATTAGAACTCTAGAAGAAAAACAAGAAGTGTACTTAGCGGATCTCAGTAATAATGAGATACCGGCAGAGGAAAAAGCAGAGTATGATTTTCACCCGCAGCTTTTTGGGGTGATAGACCTTACGGCGCGGGCGAGCGACGTGATTAATCCGTCTAAATTCTCGTGGAGTGCGGTATTTATGTTAGTGATGGCGATAGGTGCGGCGGTGGCACAGTATTTTGCTACGAAACAACAAATGCCATCCGATAAGTCGAAGAAGAGTAAGAAATTCCGTGAGTTGATTCGTGAGGCGAAAGAGGGGAAAGAAATTGACGATGCTGATATTTCTAATATGACGACCGGGCAGATGGGCAAGATGATGCCAATCATGATGTTTGTGATTATGATTAATCTGCATGGGGCGCTAGCGTTTTATTATTTCTTGTCGAATATACTGACGATTGTACAGCAAAAGATTAT
>CAZHTQ010000027.1:0-9586 GCA_964535375.1 uncultured Candidatus Saccharibacteria bacterium
TGAGGTGGCGAGTTTTAAGGTGAATCAGGGGAAATGGGTGTTTTTTGATCTAAAAGACGAGGAAACGAGCGTGCCATGTTTTATGTCGGTGTGGGGGTTGAGGCAGCCGTTAGAGGACGGGATGAAGGTGGTGGTGCGGGGCGTGCCGAAACTTACAAAATGGGGTAAATTTTCGTTTACGGTGACGGCGGTGCGGCCAGTAGGAGAGGGGTCGCTCAAGAAGGCTTATGAAATGCTGAAAAAGAAATTGACGGACGAGGGGTTATTTGACTCGGCAAAAAAGCGGGGAATACCAGAGAATTTGACGCGGCTGGGGGTGATTTCGTCGACACAGGCGGCGGGATATGCAGATTTTGTGAAGATAGTGAATACGAGATGGGGCGGGATGATAATAAGTGTGGCGCATACTCAGGTGCAAGGGTTGGACGCGCCAGACCAGATGATACGGGCCTTAGAATACTTCAATGAGCGGGGCGATGTGCAAATGATTGCGCTGATTCGTGGTGGGGGCAGCGCAGACGATTTATCTTGTTTTAATGACGAGAAGTTGGTGCGGGCGGTGGCGGCGTCTAAAATACCGGTTATAACAGGGGTGGGGCATGAAGTAGATGAATCCCTGGTGGATCTTGCGGCGGATGTAAGGGCGTCTACGCCGTCCAATGCGGCGGAAATGCTAACGCCCGATAAAATGGCCGTAAAGAGTGAGATGCGCACGGAGGTGCGGAGGATGGCTCTCGCAGTAACGAACGCTCTAGAAGCGACGCGAAGGGTTTTAGACGACAAATTGCTAAATATGAAGCGTGAAATTATGCGAAATCTGACGAATTTGCAAGATAGATTGATGGAAAAACGGCGAGTGCTGATGGCGATGGACCCGGAAAGAGTATTAAAACAAGGGTATGCGATACTAGGTGGAGAAATAGATGTGGGAAATGTTGTAAAAATTACAACATTACAGCAGGAAATTGAGGCGGAAATAAAGAAAATTATAGAAAGGAAGTAAATGACAGAGGTAAAAATGGGCATAAATGAAAAAATTGCGAAGCTTGATGCGATGACGGAGTGGTTTTATTCGGAAGATTTTAAGCTGGAGGAGGCGAGTGAGAAATACAAGCAGGCGATGGTGCTAGAACGTGAGATTGAAAAAGATTTGGACGAGTTGAAAAACGAGATTGAGATTATTGATAAAGATTTTAGTAAATAATGGTATAATGGGATTATGGATAGTAATATGATGCCGGGAAATAATGCAATGTATGGGGTGGCGCAGCCTGGGGCGCAGGCGACAGCACCGGCGCAGCCGATGTCTTCGGCGCAGCCCGGGGCGACAAATGTACCATCGGTGCCGGCTCCGGAAGCAAAGAGTGCGACTGGGCTTATTAAGACGGTGGCAATAGTGATACTTAGTTTGATATCGGTGACTTTTATAGGGCTGTTTGTGTGGATGATGATGCAATATAACGACGTGAGTGCGGATGTAAATGGACAGATTCAGGCGGCGGTGAGTACGGCTGTTAATGATAATACGATGGAACTTGAATTGGAATTTGCAGAGCGCGAAAAAGACCCGTACCGAGATTTTGCGGGACCGGCGGATTATGGCGGGTTGTCCTTTGAATATCCAAAAACTTGGAGTGTGTATGTGGCGGCAGATGCATCAAAGGGTGGTGACTATCAGGCGTATTTTAATCCAATTGAAGTAAATACGGTGTCGAAAGATACAATTAATGCGCTAAGGCTCACGATACGTGATGTGGCATTTGATACGGTGGCGGCAGAATATCAGCGGTATTTGGAACGACAAAACTCGAATTTGTCGGTACAGGCAGTGACGGTAGCTGGCACAGCAGCTAATAGGTACACTGGTACGATACCGGATACAAGCCTTAACGGGATAATTGTGATTTTTAAGATTCGCGACAAAACTGCGGTACTGCAGACGGATTCGCTACTATTTGAAAGTGACTTTAATAAACTGCTAGAGTCGGTACAGTTTAACGCGTAATGTGTTATAATGGGGGTATGGATGTGGAGGTAGATGGTATTTTGGTGGCGGCGGAGGAACTCAAGCGGCCGCTAGTGAATTTGAGACAATTGGCATTTGCTTTTAACGGTGCTGGTACGGAAGAAAAACGGATTCGCGATGAGATGATAAGCGTGTCGGATAGGGCGATAAGGCAGGTAAATGATTTGATGCGACTGAGGCGGCTTGATGGGGCGATGTTCAAGATGGAGCCAGTGGCGGTAAGAGCGACAATAGATGAAGTGACGAGGGAACTAGATGAGTTGTTTTGTTATAGTGAACGGCGAGTGGAAGTGAAATATCGAGCTAGAGCACCGCTAGTGACGGCAAACAAGGAACTACTTAAGAGTGTAGTGTATAATTTTTTAATAAGCGCGACATTTTGTAAGGATGATAAGGTGAACTCGCAGCTAATAGTACAGAACGTGAAAGATAATGTGAAAATATCGGTGCGAGATTATGGACCGACATTGATGTTGGACACTTGGCGCAAGATGCAACATGGGGTAATCGAAACACCACCGGCAGTGCCGATGCGGCCAGGCACGAGCGGGTTATCGCTTTTTATTGCATCACGAATGGCGCGCTATATGAATGGCAAAGTGGGAGCGGTGCGACATAAAGATGGAGTAAGTTTTTATGTAGAGTTGCCGGTATCGCGGCAGGCGAGGTTGTTTTGATGATTTATGTGATAGATAGTGACGAAATAATGGCAGAGTGTGTGGCGCGTGCGTGTGCGGAGTGTGGTAAAAAGACGCGAATATTTGATAATGCGATAGAGGCGCTTGGCGAGATGAGCAAAGAGTTGCCGGAAATGATTTTGATGGAAATAATGCTAACTGGGCCGGATGGATGGACGCTCCTAAATGAGTTGATTTCGTATGATGATACGGCAAAAATACCAGTGGTGATAGTGTCGGAAGATGACTATGAGGGTATGAACCTTGACGTGTATGGCGTGGTGGGGGTGCTTAGAAAAGATACTATGAAACCGAGCGATGTGCGGCGGTACGTATTAAAATATACAGGGGTAAAAGCTAAAATAAGCGCCTAGGAAAGTTCCGATGAAAAACTTAGAAAATGATATAAAAACACTAGCATATGTGATGCGGCGTACGAATTATGGCGAAGCGGATAGGATATTAAACTTGATTACGCCAGTGGGCAAGATTTCGGCAATGGCGAAGGGGGTAAGAAAGAGTAAATCAAAGCTCGCGGGTGGCGTAGAGATGTTTACGCTGTCGGAAGTAAACGTACATGCGGGGCGGGGTGATATGGGGGTGCTAACTGGTGCAAAAATGGTGCGGCATTATGGTAATATCGTAAAAGATTTACGGCGGATGGAACTTGGGGTGATGGTGCTTAAAAAGGCGAGTGCTTATATAGAGGGCGCGGAGACGGCGGATTATTTTCGGATTGTGGACGAAAGTTTGATGGGATTAAACGACGGAATGGGGCTTGACATGGTGGAGGCGTGGTTTTTGATAAATCTTATGAAAACGGCTGGCGAGGAGGTGAATTTATACCGCGATGCGGGCGGCGAAAAATTAAATGTGACGCAAAGGTATGATTGGAACGTAATGGAAAAAGCCTTGATGCCACGTGAAAGTGGTGAATTTGGAGCGGATGAGATTAAAATGATGCGGCTGATGATGGGGGCGAAGCTCGCTGTGACATCAAGAGTGAAGGGAGCGGATGTATTGATGCCGAAGATTCTGGGGTTGCTGCATACAATAGCGCAGTAATATGATATAATAGGAGTAGAAAAGGAGATTATTATGGCAGATTTTAACAAAGTTCTGACCCCGGGGGATTACGAGAATGGTGAGCTAAATGTGGTGATTGAGATCCCGACTGGCTCAAATCATAAAATTGAATGGGATCGCGAGAGAGCATGTTTTATGCTTGACCGTGTGGAGCCGGCGGCTTTTGCGAAGCCATGTAACTATGGGTTTATTCCACAGACATTGGACGAAGATGGTGACGAACTAGACGTGCTGATGATCACTGACCAGCCACTTACAACGGGGATTTGGATGAAAGCAAAAATTCTCGGTGTAATGAAATTTGAGGATGGCGGTGAAGTGGACGATAAGATTATTTGTGTGCCAGCGGATGATCGTAATAATGGTGACTGCTATACGAAATTGGAAGATTTGCCAAAGAAAACTTTGGAGCAAATTGAGTTCCACTTTAACCACTACAAGGATTTGAAGAAACCAGGCACGACCAAGGTGAAAGGGTTTGAAGATGTGAAGTCGGCAAAGAAAGTGATTGCTGATGCAATAGAGCGATTTCTCGTGGCGAACCCGGATGTAAAAATGCAGAAGGACGCGGAGAAGTTTGTGGCGGAAACGGGGGCAAAACTTAACGAAGTGGCTGACAAAATCAAGAAAGCCTGGACTGAAGAATAATTGGATACACAATAATAACCCCTTGATCAGGGGTTATTTTTGTTTGGTAATTACTCAGTAACGGTTTCGGTGACGGTTTCGGTAGTGGTTACAGTGTGGATGGTGCCACTGGTGGCCGCCTCATAGAACTCGACCTGTTTCTTGACATCCTCAATGGTTAGGTTTTCGTAAACTGATTTTGGCACGGTAACAATGACGTACTTGCCATTTAATGAGTAGGTGTTGGCATCATCGGTGGTTTTGTTGGCGAGAATCTCGTCGTAGGCGGCTTTGGCAGCTTTGCTATTTAAGAACTCGTAGAATGATTCGGCACCAGTGATTTTGTCGCCATCGCGGTAGTAGATGACGTGTACGGCTTTAACGTTGGATCCGTCGTCGCTGACGTTTTCGCTGCTAAAGTTGGCTACGTATTTAGTATCGTCTGAGACGAAATACGAATCGTCGATAGTTTTGATATTCAAAGCACAAACTAGAGCGATAATGATGGCGATAATAGCAGCAATCGCAATGCCAAATAATACAAATTTGCATTTGTTGCTGCTGGCTGGTTTTTTGTCTTTTGAGGCGACTCGATTGGTAACGGGTTTTTTAGTGGTTGATTTTGGAACAGTGGTTTTGGTTTTTGTTGATTTTTTAGCTTTCTCAGCCATAATAATAACTCCTTTATGAGTATATTATATCACGGATATGCTTAAAATGCTATAAATCAGAAATCTTGAT
This sequence comes from uncultured Candidatus Saccharibacteria bacterium, assembly GCA_964535375.1. Taxonomy (GTDB): domain Bacteria; phylum Patescibacteriota; class Saccharimonadia; order Saccharimonadales; family Saccharimonadaceae; genus Nanosyncoccus. Next base: position 5,158 of record CAZHTQ010000027.1, read on the forward strand.
GCGGATTTGCTCGGTGGTGTCGCGGTCGCGAACGGTAACAGTGCCATCTTCGAGCGAATCGAAATCAATAACGACGCACTTGGGGGTGCCGATTTCGTCTTGCTTTCTATAGCGCTTACCGATGTTGCCGGAATCATCCCAAGTAACATTGCCGTATTTGGTGCGAAGTAGATTGTAAACTTCGCGAGCTTTGTCAACTAACTCTGGTTTGTTCTTGAGAAGTGGGGAAACGCAGAACCTGTATGGTGCGAGATTTTCGGGAAGTTTCAAAACGATGCGCGTTTCGTCTTTGCCGTCAACTGTTTCCTCGGTGTAGGCGTCTCCTAGGACAGCGAGGAATAAGCGTTCAACGCCAATACTCGGCTCGATAACGTGAGGGATGAAAGTCTCGCCGGTAACCTTGTCGCGGTAGTCCATGGACTTGCCGGACTCGCGGGCGATATTTTTAAGGTCAAAATCGGTGCGGTAGGCGAGCCCCATCAGCTCCTCTTCGCCGTTCGGGTAGTCAAACATGAAATCGATAGTACGCTTACTATAATGCGCGCGATCTTCGGCAGGAACTTCGAGCTCGTGAATTTTACTGGCAGGTAAACCGCAGATATTTTCAAGAAAATCGTGCTGCAGGGCGCGGAGTTTTTCGAAGTTGTCTTCCCAGGTATTGGGTGTAACGAAATATTCGATTTCCATTTGAGAACATTCGCGGTCGCGGAGGATGAAGTCGCGTGGACTGATTTCGTTACGGAAGGCTTTGCCTTGTTGGGCTAGACCGAATGGTAATGATGGATAGAAAGTATCGACGACATTCTTGTAGTTAGTGAAGATACCTTGGGCGGTTTCGGGGCGAAGGTAGGCGACGTTTCTCTCGGCGAGGTCGGGATTTGTAGCGGTATCTTCTGGCAAAACAGCACCGACGTGGGTTCTGAACATCATGTTAAACTTGCGGATGGGCCCCCAGGATTCTTTGCCACAAACTGGGCATTTGGTATGAGTGGCGAGAAATTCTTCGGTAGTAACTGAAATGCCGTCGGCGATTTTGTCGGCGCGGAAGCGGGATTTGCACTCTTTGCACTCAACTAGAGGGTCGGCAAAAGTGGCGACATGGCCGGAGGCCTCCCAAGTTCTGGGGTTCATGAGGATGGCGGCGTCGATGCCATACATATCATCGCGAGATTCTACGAAGAACTGCCACCAAGCGTCCATTAACTTTTTCTTGAGTGAAACGCCGAGTGGACCGAAGTCCCAAGTGCCGGCGAAGCCACCATATACGTCGGAGCCTGGGAAAATAAACCCGCGGCGCTTACATAAACTTACAATATCTTCTAATTTTGTCATATTTATTATATAATATCACATATGGGAAAAAATAGAAAGACCAGTGTGACTAGAAGAACGCTTCACTATTTTTGGAGTGCAAATAAAAAATACAAAAAGTATACTGCCGGAGTAATGATTACTACGCCGCTAGTGTTGGCGCTTCGGATTATCAATCCATTGATATTGGCGCAGATGTTGCAAATACTCACGGAGGGGTTGTCACAGGAGGAGTTGATTGCTAATTTGTTGCCACTTGGGATTTTGTTTCTTGCGATTGAGTTGGTACGCGAACATGTCCTTAATCCGCTCAGACTTTGGTGCCACTGGAAAATGGAAATATCAGCGATGTATGATATTGGACTGAAATGTTTTGACACGATAGAAGCACAGTCGATGCAATTTCACTCGAATAAGTTTTCGGGGTCGCTAGTGTCGCAGGTGAATAAGTTTCTGGGGGCATACGAGGCATTTACTGACCAGGTAGTGTGGAATATCGTGCCAGTAATAGTAGATGTGCTAGTGATTATGGCGATAATGTTTCCGCGGGCGCCGCTTTATGCGACAGGCATTTTGATATTCATGGTGGTGTTTATGGCGGTGGCGGTGTATTGGTCGAAAAAGATTGCGCCACTCAATGAGCGCGAGGCGTCGGTGAGTAATAAACGAACTGGGCAACTGTCGGACGCCATTACGAATATTATTTCGGTAAAAAGTTATGCGAGCGAAAAATATGAGCATAAGAGGTTTGAAAAGTGGCAACGTGAGGTATTCGACTCTTCTTATGCGGTGTTGAAAGCAGATACGAAACGGAATTATTGTTTTGATACGATTTTTTGGCTAATTAATGCGTTGATTGTGTTCTTGATGCTGTTTGGTCAGGGCGGATTCGGGTTGACGCTTGCGACTTTGATTCTAGTTGTGAACTATTCGTCAACGCTGATGAATGATTTATGGAATGTACACTCGATTTTCAAAACGATGAATCGGATTTTTGGGGATGCGAGTGAGATGACGGAAATATTAGACACTCCGGATGATGTGGTGGACTCAGACAATGCAAAGGATTTGGTGCTTACGGATGCGGAAATCTTGTTTGATAAGATAGAATTCCGGCACGAAAAGGCGAAAAAGTCGATTTTTGAAGATTTTACGCTAAGGATAAGTCCGGGTGAGCGTGTGGGGCTAGTGGGAGTGAGTGGGTCTGGCAAAACGACGCTGACGAAGTTGCTGCTTAGGTTTGCAGATGTGAAGAAGGGGGCGATATATATAGATGGACAGGATATTCGCGATGTGACGCAGAAGACACTCAGGGAAGCGATAGCGTATGTGCCACAGGAATCGTCACTATTTCATCGTAGTGTATATGATAACATCGCTTATGGACGACCGGGTGCGACAGAAGAAGAAGTATATGAGGCGGCTAGGCTTGCGAACGCGGATGAGTTTATCGCGGGACTGCCGGACGGATACGATACGATGGTGGGCGAGCGTGGGGTGAAGCTGTCTGGTGGACAGAGGCAACGTATCGCGATAGCGCGGGCGATACTAAAGGATGCGCCGATACTGGTGTTGGATGAAGCGACTAGCGCGCTTGACTCGGAGTCGGAAGCGTTGATACAAGAGGCGCTCGCGAATCTTATGGAGGGGCGGACATCAATAGTGGTGGCGCATAGGCTTTCTACTATAGCTGGACTGGATTCAATAGTGGTACTAGATAATGGCAAAATAGTAGAGCGTGGCACACATGCGGAGTTACTTAAAAATGGTGGTGAATATGCAAAACTATGGGGTAGGCAAAGCGGGGCGTTTCTAGATGAATAGAATACCGTTAGCGGAAAGAATGCGGCCGCAGACGCTAGATGTAGTATTGGGGCAGAGTGAGATAGTGGGGGACGGCAAAATACTTACAGAAATCGTGAAAAAAGGCGAGCCGGTGAATTTGATTTTTTGGGGGCCACCAGGTACTGGTAAAACAACTATGGCGCGGATACTAGCGCGTGAGTTTAAAGCGGATTTTGTAGAGATATCGGCGGTTACGGCAAGTAAAAAGGATGTAGAAGCGGTAGTGGAACGCGCGAAGATAAATTGGAATCTTGGTACTAGGACGGTGCTTTTTGTGGATGAAATCCATAGGTTTAATAAGGCGCAACAAGATGCGTTTTTACCGCATGTGGAGTCGGGACTTATTACGCTAATAGGTGCAACGACGGAAAATCCGTCCTTTGAGGTGATATCGCCATTACTTTCGCGGTCGCGCGTGGTGGTAGTGAAGCCGCTTGGTAAAGATGCGATACTAGACGTACTTAGACGAGCATGTGAGGAAGAGGGAGTGAGCGATAAGATTGATGACGAGGCACTTGATTATTTGGCAGAACTATCGGGCGGTGATGCGAGGAGTGCTCTTGGCGATTTGGAACTTGCCATATCGCTCGCGCCGCAGCGCATTACGCGAGATGTTGTGATGGAGGCGGCTGGACGAAAATTGCCTGGCTATGATAAAAAAGGTGATAACCATTACGATACAATATCGGCATTTATAAAATCTATGCGGGGTTCAGATGTGGATGCGGCGCTGTATTATTTGGCACGGATGGTGCAGGCGGGTGAAGATCCGAAGTTTATCGCGCGACGAATGGTGATTTTTGCGTCAGAGGATATTGGGCTGGCTGGAAATGGAGCTTTGTCGCTCGCGACAGCGTGTTTTCAGGCGGTAGAGAGAGTAGGAATGCCAGAATCGGGGCTAATGCTTGCGCATACGACGGTGGCGCTATGCTTATCTAAGAAATCACGAGCTACGACAGATGCTTGGTATAAGGCGCTGGACCTTGCGCGAAAGACACCGAAGGAGCCGGTGCCGGTATGGCTACGCAATGCGCCGACTAAGCTGATGAAAGACCTAGGGTACGGTAAAGGGCAAAAATGGGAGAGTGGGTTCCATCTTGATAAAAATTATCTGCCGGACGTAATAAAAAACGAGAAGATATGGGAAGCAGGCGAGGACGTTAAAGATAAAAAAATAAGACCTTGAGATCAGGCTTATTTCGTGAATGATAATCTGTATATGGTGGGCGATAGAGGAGTTGAACCTCTGACCTCGTCTACGTCAAAGACGCGC
>CAZHTQ010000028.1:0-8917 GCA_964535375.1 uncultured Candidatus Saccharibacteria bacterium
CCCGTCGACCTTTCAGGTCGTCCGTCGGGCGTCGCCTCGACACGGAAAGCAAGCTTTCCGTCTGCTCGGCTCCTACTGCGGTCTGCCACGGGCGAGGCGCGCTCATCCTCGCCTTGCCAGGCTCCGGAGGCCCTTCGAAAGAATATTGCGCATCACCCGCTTTATTATGTTACTACTTCGCGGCAGGTGAATTGGAAGAGGATTGATCTCGCAGTGAGGGCGTGTAAAGAACTTAGGCGTGAGCTTGTGGTGGTAGGGGAAGGGCCAGAGCATGATTCCCTTGTGAGGATGGCGGATGGGGCTCCTAATGTTCGGTTTTTACCGTTGATGACAGCGAGTGAATTGGCGAAGTACTTGACAGGGGCGAGGGGGTATATTTTTCCGAGTTTGGAGCCGTTTGGAATAGCGCCGGTGGAGGCGCTAGCGAGTGGGTGCCCGGTGATTGCATATGGTAAGGGCGGGGCGCTGGATTATGTGCGTGATGGCGAAAATGGGGTGCTGTTTGACAAACAAACGGTGAAGAGCGTGAAAGAGGGGATTTTGAGGTTTGAGGAAATGAAGTTTGACCGTGCGAAGGTGGCGGAGAGTGCGAGGGGATTTGAGGTGGCGAGATTTGAGCGGGAAATAAGGGAACTTGTGGATGAAGAAACTGGAAAAACTGTATAAGATACTATTTGTGGGGTTGCCGGTGGCGCTGTATTTTTCGTATTTCCCTGTAATCTCACTGGGAAGTGATGCGACGATGAACTTTGAGCTGTCGGTGGCGTTAATATGGCTCGCGGCGACTGTGGTGTGCGGGGTGGGGGTGTTGGTGGGTCGAGGGAAATTGTGGTGGGTGGTGCAAAAATGGGTACGGCGGAAATGGTTATGGCTACTATTCCCTGCGTGGGTGACGCTCAGCGTGGTGTGGTCGCTAAACATGGTGCGTGGGGTATTGACGGTAGGGGTGATGTGGCTCATTGTGTTGGCGGTGGTAGAAATGATGGAACTTAGGCACGTGCTAATTGATGATTGGACTAGGCGATGGTTCCCTAGGGTGTTTGTAGGGGCGACGCTTGTGGTGTGTGCGTGGTGTGTAGCGCAATGTGTGATGGATGTAATGGGGGTTTCGCGAGAGTATACGCTTCTCTGCCCGGGGTGTGTGAGCCAGATGTTTGGGTTTCCGCATCCGAATGGATTTGCTATTGAGCCGCAGTTTATGGGCAACTTATTAATTGCCCCCGCGATAACATTAGGATATATGTGTTTGAAGAAAAATCACTCCGGCTCACACTTTTTATGCTCTGGGATTTTACTATTTTGTTTCTCTGCGACATTATTCTTGACATTTTCGCGAGGGGCGATTTATGCGTTTGTTACTGGGGTGGTGGTGATGAGTGTGGTGGGGGTACTGAAAAAAGTGGGATGGAAGCGGCTTGTTTTGATATGGGGGATGGTGTTTGCGGCATTTGTTGCGACTTTAAACGCGCAAGGGCTAATGGCGGAGCTTGGTCCAACGGATGACACGTATTTTACAGGAATAACAAAGGCGCTTAATCATTTGTCGCTAGGGACGATAGATGTACATGCAGCGCCGGCGGCGTTTGATGGATATGTGGAGGAATCTACGGATGTGCGGGTGGGACTGACAAGGGCGGCGCTTGCGGTGTGGATGCGGGATTTTAAGACTTTCTCGGTGGGGGTAGGAATTGGCGGGGCGGGTGAAGCGTTGTATCAATATGGGTTTAATGATTCCCCGAAAGAAATCGTGCAAAATGAGTATGCGTCGGTGTTAGTTGAAACGGGAGCGGTTGGGGCGATATTGGCGCTTGTGATGGTGGCGTTCGGAGTGAGATTTTTGGTGCAAAGGCGGATGTGGATGATAATATGCCTGGTAGTAGCGTACGGCGTGTCGCTATTCTTCTTCTCTGGCGTGGCAAATGCGTTGCAAGTATATTTGATGCCGGCGGTGTTAGCGATGATCGGACTTTCTTTAAGAAAGTTTAGCAAAGACAGAATACAAAAAATCTTTTATTTGTCTTGGTGAAAATCTACAATACAATAACTATAATGTCCTTTTCATTGCTTGGACTTTTCAGTTTGTAATTATTACAACGCTCGATATGCACGAGCCATACTGACAGCCAAAACGCTCTAATTCTGCTCCGCTTCGCTGCACGCCGGGATAGAAAAAGGTGGATTTTTTAACAGGAAATTCGCGCGTCTCACGCCGGAAGGGGGTCTCGCGCGTCGAATTTCCTTAAAATCCACTTTTTCTATCTCGGGTTTGCTCAATGGAGCATAATTAGAGTGTTTTGGCTACTAGTAAACTCGGTTTTTCTTATTATTTGAGGACGCAACGTACTGAGATGCCGAGGTTACGCCAATAGTAATCCTGCGGATACACATTGGAGGCATTGGCGTACAGGCTGTGCATATAGTAACCATCATACCTAGTAGAAGACCAGAAGCCGCCGTAGCTGCCCTGATAGTCAGCCGACCCAACGCCGAAGTAGCCAGAGAGCGGTGTACGCAAGGCCGTTTGGAAGTTTGTGTAGTCACTATTATATGCCGCATAAAGAGCCTGATACTCACCACTAGAGCCACCAGTAGGCATGCGCCAAGAGGCGGGGCAGATATCGTATGAAGCATTAGAAGCATTTTCGCCTTTTGGAGCACAGATAGTGCCAGCGGAGGCGGCGCAATAGTTGTAGAATACACCTATATTGCCTTGGTATACGCCATTAGTAGATATAGTATTGGACAGTGATGTATTGATGCCTGGAGTAGTCCAGCCTGCTGTATTATCGGAGAACTTGTCGGTGGATGAGGCTGGGAGGGTGAAGTTCGTGGCGGTGTTGGTGTCGGCGGGGGTGAGGGTGATTTCAGTATCGCTGCCGAGGCGGAGGTTGTCTAGGAGCCAGACTTGGCCGTCACGAAGTTTACCTACCGTATATATATTACCATCACGCACATCGCGGAGTTGGAGGGATTCGTTGATGGCGAGGGAGGAAGCAGCGTCCTGGCCAAAACTTTGCATAGAATCATCTACAACACAGCGCACAGAGTTACCGTCGCGTCGATTGCCGCTGCTCGAGGGAAAGACGCCAGAGCTACGGAAGCCCAGGAAGTAAGCGCCGGAAGCATTAATTACCGTACTGGACCAATAGAGCCCGGCGTGACCTGCGTAGTAAAGAGCATTTGACCAGACATTGCCAGCCCGGACAAAGTAGAGTGGAGAGGCAAGTAATAGTTTATCAGCCGCAGCGGTGGAACCAAGTTCCGACGCGGTTGTAATGTCTCCATTATAAAGCTTGTTAAGGTTGGAATAAGTACCATTATCATTTACACCACCATTAGCCGGAAGTTTCCAACCCTTAGGACAGATGGAGTTTGATGGAGTGCCAGAAGTATAGCCATTGGTGTTATTCGACGCAACTGCAGCAGACCAGTTGTAATAGTTGCCAACATGACTATGAGTGCCATTTGCTCCGGTGGTTTGCGAGAATTGGTCGCCTGCATTGCCTGTATGATAATTACAGTTTTGATCACCGCAGTCATCATTGTTGTAGTAGTCGCTCCTGTAATACCAGTCACCGAGGTCAATCGTGTATGGAGTATCTGGGTCATTTGGCCAAGAGAACGAGGCGCCAGTAGTAGTAGAAACTATAGTGTTGCGGACTGGTGTCCAAGTGATTTTGCCGTTAGCATCCATACTATAACCGTCTGTTGTAGCGTAAGGAGATGCACCAGAAGCAACCAAATCAGTGTATTCGCTAGTTAAATATTGCTTGGTGGTGTCGTTGATATCAAAGTCTAGATTCTGAGTCATCCAGCATTTGCCATCCATAAGTTTGGCTACCCAGTAGACTTTATTGTCGCGGATGTCTATGAGCTGGGCTTGGGGAGTGGAGGCGGCATCTGCAGTAAGTGGAGTAGTAACTTTATTGCATATCGCAGCATTCATGTCTTGCATGGCGAAGTAGGAAGTACCACTTACACGAGATTTGCCAGCGAGTTGGAAAGCATCGTCAAAAGTAAAGCCGGTAGCAGTATTAGAAGATGGGTGGACCATAGTGTATTTGACTTTACCGGTATAGGTATCGGCAGCTTGGAGATTGGCTACTTTTACGGCATAGTTAGCATTGATGGTAGATTCAGTAGTAGTATCAGTATTAGACGAGTAGGATGCTACTTTGGTATTAGTGGACGGTACAGCAAGATAATCGGTAAAGCCATTAAGAATACTGATATTGCCTGGGAGATAGGACGTATTGTCTTTTTCTATTTTTAATGAATAGATAGATTTAGTAGCGTTATCACCCGTGTTTCTATCCGCCCAATCTGCGGTAGATATGGTAAGACCGGTAGTGGCACCAGTAAGATCTGTACTGCCTTCCAAATCTCCTGAGTAGCCTACGGCATAGATACTAAAGCCTGCATTGTCATTACAATATGTAGTGAGAGAAAGGACATGGAAGCCTTCGCGTTCTTGACCATTTAGCATATTGCTATCATCTGTAACAACATTGCCGTTCATAGAGCAAGTATCTTTAACACGAAGTGATACGTCGCCAGTAGTAGCACTCACGCCTAGTGGCATATGGGATAAAAAATACCCAGCGATTAGCGTTACCGCTAACATACTGAGCGGGATTAATAATATTTTGTGTTTTGCGATTTTGGCACTACGCATGACTTTACCTCACTTGTTATTATTGATAATTGCGTGGCGCCGTCTTTGTAACTAGGGTCCCATACAAAAACGGCACCGATTCGCGGTGCTTACCATATAAAAGACACCGCGAGGGTGTACTATCCTAACATTCGTGCTATGCACAGCAGCGGACGCCTCGTGGTGTCTTTTATCTGCTGTGTTACGTCCTTTTGACATATCACGAATGATTATTATTAGAATAGTACAAGTTTATTATATCACATTTTTGGTAAATGCAAGTGGATTTTTGTAGAAAAATGCCGCTGGAAAGGCGGTAAGGTTTTAAAGTGGGAATTTGAAGAAATTGGTATCGTAGATGGAGGCGCCTTTTTTCTGGTAGAAAGCCCAGGCGGCTTCGCGGCCGGTGCCGGAGGTGAAGTTTAGTTCGCTGCAGTGATGCTCGCGAGCCCAGTCTAACATAGCATCCCAGAGGAGAGAGCCGACGCCTTGGCCGCGGACGGATTCGTCGGTAACGAAATCTTCGAGATAGGCGAGGCGACGGACGATAGGCCCCATAATGACGGAGAGGGTGGCGATGCCAACGAGACGGCCGCCGAGCTCGGCAGATTCGGGAGCGGATTGGTTGGTGTCGTCGATGGCGAGGAGCATATCGTGAAAAGGGGAAGCAATGAGGTCGTCAAACCACTCGCGGGGGATTTCGCCGCGGTCTTTGCCGGAGCGGGAAAGCTGAATAAGTAATTCCCTAATGCGGGTAGCGGCTGCTGGGTCGTATTTGGTTAGTTTAGTGATTTGCATAATTCTTCCTTCAATTCGCTAGCTAGTTTGGTGATGATAGTTTCGTCAGTTCCCCAGAGGGTGATACGTATCTTGGGCTCGGTGCCAGAGGGGCGGACGAGGAGGCGACCACCTTCCCTCTTGACTTTTTCACTAAAATGTGCTATAATGGAGTTAATGGCGGTGTCTTTCTCTACCGCTTCTTTTTGTGCCGGGGTAGCGGGGATGGTGAGAGAGACTGTGGGAAGCTTAGTGATGATACTCGCGAGGTCATGCAGAGAGCTGCCGGTTTCGGAGATGATTTTGGTGACTAAGAGGCTTGTTAAAATGCCGTCGCCAGTGGGCTCGCCGGGCAAAATAATGTGGCCGGATTCTTCGCCGCCGAGGGGGATATGTTTTTCCCTCATAGCGGCGGCAACGTTGCTATCGCCGACATCGGTGATTTCGGTGTGGATGTTTTGTGCAGCTGCCCAGTTCAAGAGGCCTTGGTTGCTCATAACGGTGACCGCAATGCTATCTAGATGTAGATAGTTTGCTATGATGGCAATGATTTCGTCGCCGGTGATAGTGCGGCCTTGGTGATCTACGAGTAGGCAACGGTCGCCGTCGCCGTCGTAAGCAACGCCGAAATCTATGGAGTTTTCGCGGACGAGAGATTTTAGTTGCTCTAGGTGGGTGGAGCCGCAGCCCATATTGATAATACGGTTGTAGCTGGCGGTGCTGCTTAGAAGTTCGACCGTGGCGCCGAGAGCCTCGAAAATTTGCTTATTAATAACGGAAGTGGCGCCGTTTGCGCAGTCTAGGCCAATTTTGAGATTGGTGAAATGGACATCACCGAGATAATCGCGGAGGTGTTCGGCGTAGAGGGCGAGGGCGTCGGCGTGAAGGTCGGCGCGGTCGGTGGGAGAGATGAGACTGTAAGTCTGTGGGTTGGCGAGGGCGCGTTCGATATGGGTGCAACCCTCGTTGCTTAGCTTGACACCTGAGGTGGCACCGCGCTCAAAAATCTTGATGCCGTTGTCGGTGAAGGGATTGTGCGAGGCGGTAACGTCGATGGCGTAGTCGAAACCCATTTGGTAAAAACAGTAGTTGATAGCAGGGGTAGGCAAAATGCCGACAGAGGCGTAGTCGAAACCGAAAGTTTCGAGAGCCTGGCTTAAATCTTGTAAAATCCACTCGGTGGATTCGCGGGTGTCGCCACCGATGAGGACTTTTGCCGGGCGGTCGGTAATGATGGTGCTGGTATAGGCGGCGAGTCCGGCGATGATGTCTGCGATAAAATCTGTGGTAAATTTGCTGGCTTCTTGCCGGATGCCGTCGGTGCCGAAATATTTCATGATAGTAACTCCTTAATTACTTTAATAGTTAAAATGGTGTCTTTTGTAGTGCTGCCACGAGAGAGGTCAGCAAGAGGCATTTTGAAGCCCTGAATGATGGGGCCGGCGATGGTAAAGCTGCCGAATTGCTCGAGAGATTTGTAGAGGATGTTGCCGGAGTTTAAGTCTGGGGTGATGAGGATGTTGGCTTGGCCTTTTAGCGGGCTGTCAGGAAGCTTTTTTGCGGCGACAGTGGGACTGACGGCGGCGTCGAGCTGCATTTCGCCATCGATGAGCCAGCTGGGGTGAGCGGCGCGGATTTCACTAATGGCTTGGTGAAGCCTAGTGAGGTCGGGGTCTTTGCCGCCGGAGCCGTGGGTGGAGTAGGAAAGGACTGCGATACGAGGCGATTCGTGGAAATACTGCTGGTGAGTGAAGGCGGTGTCTTCTATGATGGTATATAACTGCTCGGCAGTGGGGTGTTTGATGACGCCGCCGTCGGCGATGGTGAGGTGGGTGGCGTTTTTTTGGCAGATAAAACAGCTGGAGAAAAACTGGGATTTTAACGGGAGGTGGGATTTATACGCGAGAATGACGTCGCGCGAGGGGTAGTCGAGGCCGGAAATCATAAAGTCGGCTTCGTTTGTCGCGACGAGCTCGGCGGCCGCGTCTAGGCTGGTGGCAGAGAGCCATTCAACATCGGGAAAGGCCGCAACGGCTTCGGCGGCGATGCTACTAGTAGCAAGCTCAGGGAAAACGATTTTCATGAGATAATTATACCATAGTTAAACTTTCTTTGAGGAATAAAGTTTATCAAAGGAATGACGAAAAATGTTTCTAGTTTGCGGTGGGGCTGCTGACCCTAATGGGCGACAAGAAACCCGAAAAGGGTCTTGTATTTTTTGCTCGTGGGTGGTAGAATTAAATTAGGTTAGTTATTTGTTCCTGCGCTTAGCGGGAACAAATTTTATCTTGATCAAACCGAAGAAAAGGCTTATTTCAAGCATCCCAAACCTCCTTTCTTCTTGCCACTCTGGCTTTTAAACTGCAGCCCCACGCTTCTACCTTAGCATATCTGTCCTGAGAAATCAACCCCCTACCTATAAAGCTCACCTGCGAGAGAATCCAAAATATCAGTTTATTGAGCGTGTCCGGCACGCCATGCTAATTTCTACAACATTTCACCCAATTCTCGCTCCGATTAGTACCGTCGGCTCAAATAATACTTTTTCCGGAGCGATAAAATCCCGCCAAGATAAAAATCACAACGTCAGGCAGCCCTGCGCCCGAAACTGTTCGGTGCTCGGGCTGTGAAGTTGTGATTTTTATATGGGGGATTTTCAATGCTCCGGAAAAGTATTATTTTAAGCCGTATAGACTTATCTGAGGAGGCAGCGAACGGGGATACCAGTACGCCTTTGAATTGGTTCGGTCTCGCCCACGTATCCGTAGTTTTTGAATAAAAGTGCGCGAATACTTGATTCATTAAAAGATGTAGCGGACGAATACCACCCCGTAACCTGGTTGTCAGCATACCAATTATTAATAATATAATTAGCTGGTAACAGATTAGGGACAGTGCCAGGACCAGCCTCAACATAAAAATTACTATTTTGCTGCCAGATATTATTAGGATCCATACCATACGCAACGGCAAGCTGGTAAAAATCCGAATTGCCCGCTACTGTACTTCTGGAAGTAGGGAGTTTCCAACCAAGTGGACAAATAGAATAGGGAGCATCAGTGTCGTTAGTGATTATGTTTTTACCGGATTCTACGGTTGCAGCATTCCAGGAGTAATATGAATAACACGGACCATTGCTAGTTCCATCACAGAAACTATCGTCATTGTTGCCAGAATTATAGACAAATGCTCTATTGTCGTCATCGAAGCCAGTAGTGGAAGATACGGGGAGGGTGTAGTTTTCTGCTACGTCAGAGTCAGCAGGAGTGAGGGTAGTGCCGCCGGCGAGGTTTAGGTTTTTAGTCATCCAGATATTGCCGTCTTTCAGTTTTGCGATAGTATATTCTTGATTATCACGCTTGTCTTTAAGCGTGGCAGTGGTGCCGATGGCGGTGTTTTGGCGCATTTCGGGGGTGACGTCTTGGAGGTAGGTGGCGTCTTCTATGGTGAGGTCGGTGCGAGCGAGACAGCGGACCGCGAGACCGA
>CAZHTQ010000029.1:0-8825 GCA_964535375.1 uncultured Candidatus Saccharibacteria bacterium
GCACTACTGGCCGCCAGAAATGTTGGCGAATTATGGGGTAGTGCCACCGAGCGGTCAACAATATAAGGCATCCCAGCCATACGACAATGCGAAACCGGTTATAGATATTCATGAGACTGCAAGAGACTACGAAGATGTTCCGGATGCAAAAAGCCGCGCAAAAGTGCTCAATTTGTTAAAATGGCGTTCGATGAAAACACACATGGATGATAGTGATCCGAGTTTTAGAAGAGAATTAGACGATATTATAACAAATAGTACACCGGAACCACTAAGCGAAGAAGCCGAAGAAGAGGTTTTGTATGATATTCGTGATGGCGTATACGGGACAAAAGACGAAAAGTTTTTATTAGAGCAAATTGCACCGCCAAGTTTACAATATGGCAATAAGGCAGTACTAGACTCACTAAGAGATTTGCATGAACGCAGGTTTTTGGCGAATTTTACTGCGGTGGGTTTTAATGGGTATAACAATTTGGGCGAATACAGCGTACGCGAATTTATGAATAAATATCCTACGCCAATGGATTTTGTGGGCGACTTGCAGCAATTTGTCGGAGATATCACTAGGCGAAACGGCGAGCAAAAGGGTGCGGAATACAAAGAAGCCGCTGAGTCGTTTATGAATAAAGTCTATGGTAAGCGCTACAAGTATTACAAACAGTTTGAGGATCTAAAAGCCGAGGCGGAAGAATTACCAGATACGTACGAGACGATGGGGGAGAAGCTACCGAAAGGCGTGGGGCTTGCAACGGTGGCAAGGGGAACGCTCCGGGCGATTCGTGATTACGTGGCGCAGAACGGCGCCGGACTTAACGGTACAGAATTTACGCAGCGGCTATGCAGCGAGACTTTAAAATATCGCCACGAACAAGCAAATGAGAGCCAAGACTCAGTGTATATTAATAATGAGCAACGGATATATGGTGTGTTTGACGGAGCTGGTGGGGTAGCGGGCGGTAGGGAAGCATCCAGGTTGGCTAGCAGGGTGACTGGATCGCTTGCTAAGCAGTACTCACTAGGCGATGCACGACAACTTGCCAATGTACTCACCATGGCTGGCGCTAAGATCGTTAACGCCACACACAATGGTCGCGAGGTAGGCATCACAACAGGAACTCTGGCACAATTTGTAGATGGAGACGATGGAATACGTCGTGTAGCTTTTGCTAGTGTGGGAGATTCGAGGATCTACGTAGTACACGCAGAGGGCAGTGCCGAACTTCTAACTCAGGATGAGGGGTATGAAAACAAAATCGAGAATTATTTAGGGCATAGCGATGTGCGCGAATATGACGATGCCGGGATTATGCGGTATGACCGTGGCAGCGGTAGACAAGAAAACGTTACGCAATACGGCGAGCGGAGTCTAGTGAGGGGCGATAGAATCGTAATCTGCTCGGATGGCATCACGGGTGACAAAGGTACCGACCTAATGTCGCCAGAAGAAGTGGGATACTATGTGGCTGGCGCCAAGACCGCGCAAGCGGCGGCAGAGAGTTTGTTAGGCTATGCTAGAAAGTTAGATGATCGCACGGCGCTAGTGATAGACGCCTACCCAGCCGGGAGTTCGGTAGTAGATGGGTTCTTAAAACGGTTTTTCAAGAAATAAGACTCAGACTGTAAAAAAAGTAAACCCCCTCCTAAGAGGGGGTTGTGTGAGTTTTAGAGAATCACCACAGACAACGAAACGCCACCACTCCGACTACGACTCCAATGCAGAATAGAATATAAGTTCCGATCGTCATAGCACACACCTCCCCAAATTGTCGAAATATTATTTCTGCCGGTTTAAAGGCGGGTACTCTCATATTAAAACTCACAAGAATACTAAAGTACACCACCTATTTTTATATTCTAACACAGATTGCGCAATATGTCAATGTTACCGCGTCAACTCTCTGCCTTGAATATCCTTAAACTTACCGAGTAGTATTAGGACTATATCCACTAGCCAGCCGACCCCGAGAAGACCTAGGGTAATTAAATATACCAGCCCGGTCCCCTCTTTGCCTACATAAAATCTATGCACGCCAAAAACGCCCAAAAATATGCATAGGGCCAGCACAGTGTTTCTCTTGCGGCACGGGAGATGGTTTGTCCACTCAGACCTTTTGAAACCATCCCTATTCGGATTATAGTTTGCGCGGAACTTCTCTAGTTTTGCAAGACGTTTCTGTTCTTTGGCGGCGCGCTTTTGGCGTTTGATGGTATTTTTATTATATGTCGTGGAAACATAAAGCCCCTTAATCGGCGTGCCAGCGGTGATGGTGCGGCGGCCTTTCCTGCCTATAGTATAGTGCGCACCCTTTGGCCCCAAAGTTGTACTTATACCACTTTTTGAAAAATTGAGTTTTACCCCAGGAGCCACTTTTACTGAACGCCTATATCTCCATCCCATATTTACATTATAGCACAATAAGATGTTATAATATACATATGAGTCACGAAATAAAATGCCCAAGTTGTGGTAAGGTTTTTACCATTGACGAGACTAGTTATGCCGAAATCCAGCATCAAGTGCGCAATGCTGAGTTTAACCGCGAGATAGAAAGTCGCCTGCATGCCGCAGAAATAGCAAACCGTAAGGATGTGGAGCTGGCGCGTGAAACTACCAGTGCAGCATACGAGAAAAGATTAGCCGATAAAGACCGTAAAATTTCTGAACTAGAATCGGTCATCAAGAATTCCGAAACCACGAAACAACTTGCAGTAACCGAAGCCACGGTTCGCATTGAACGTGAGCGCGACAAGTATAAAAACGATTACGAAAACGCCGCAGAACTCAGCCGCTCGCGCGAGCTCATGCTAAAACAAAACTATGAGCAACAAATCCGCGATCGTGACGAGACCATTGATAGGCTACGCGAATTAAAATCCAAGCTTAGCACCAAGATGGTAGGTGAAACCCTCGAGCAGCATTGCCAAAACGAATTTAACGCGATTCGCGCTAATGCTTACCCGCGGGCAGAATTTGGCAAAGATAATACTGTATCGGCAAGTGGCAGTAAGGGTGATTTTATCTTTCGTGATTTTGATGAAAATGGTACCGAGATCATCAGTATTATGTTTGAAATGAAAAACGAAAACGATACTACAGCGACCAAGCATAAAAACGAGCATTTTTTCAAAGAACTTGATAAAGACCGCCACGAGAAAAACTGCGAATACGCAGTGCTTGTGACTTTGCTTGAAAGTGATAATGATTTTTACAATCGCGGAATTGTGGATGTTTCGTATGAATATCCTAAAATGTTTGTAATACGGCCGCAATTTTTCTTGGCCCTGATTGGAATCTTGACAAGCACAGCGCGCAATGCTCTCGATTACAAAGCCGAGCTGGCCCGTATCAAGAATCAAAATATTGATATCACGAATTTTGAACAAAAACTGGCTGATTTTAAATCGAGTTTTGCGCTAAACTCGGATCGTGCTACTTCAAACTTCAAAAAAGCAATTGACAACATCGATAAAAGCATTAAATATCTTGAAGACACCAAGGATGCTCTGCTTAAAACTATCAAAAACTTTGACACCGCTAATAATAAACTTGATGACCTTACTATTAAACGCTTAACTCGCGGCAATGACACTATGACCAGGATGTTTGCGGAAATTGATAACAAATAACTATTCATTTTTCTCGCAAAGTATGCTACAATATTAGTAGTGCATTAGTTGCCGCGATAGCTCAGTCGGTAGAGCGCATCCATGGTAAGGATGAGGTCCCGGGTTCAAATCCCGGTCGCGGCTCCATTTTTTGTGATTAGATTTTCTAGTTCGGTTAGAGTGACGGATTCGCCATCGACTCGGAAGTTGGGAGTTCCGGCAATGTGAACTTTGTCACCCATTTTTTGTTCAAATTTGAGACGTTTTTTGATATTGTCGCTCGTAAGATCTTCTTTGAATTTGTCTAGGTCGCCTAGGCCATCACTAACTTTTTCAAAATATTGAACAAACAAATCTGTAAGTGCAGGTTCTTTTTCATAAAACCACTCTGCCTGGTTAGAAAATAGTTGGTCTTTGTAAGCTCCAAAATATCCCTGGGCGTGCGCCGCCGTGGCAGCTCTGGCGGCTTTATCGCTATTCTTAAACTGTCCTATATTGTAATTACGAAAAACTAGCGCGAGCTTGCCGTCAGACTGATTTATCAAATCGTTCAACTTTTTGTTGGCCTCGGCACAATGCGAGCAGCCAAAATCGGCATACTCATAAACGACAATCTCGGCTCTTGCTGGGTCACCAACGATTTTTTCGCTGATGTGTCCAGTTATTTCTGCGGGCTCAATGATAGAATCCGGATTTATTTCTGCATAAGGACTGCTGCCGATTAGACAAACTAAGATAGTAACAGCAGCGACAAGCGTCGCGCCTACAATTATTCCTTTTTTCATGATTTTACCTAATTAATTTTATAAAATTCGCCATCTGGAAGATATTCTGAATCATCCAAATATTGGCATTGATAAGAGTAAGTACCATTATCGTCGCAAAAATAAATGATTGCCGAGCATGGACCGCTTTGTCCGGTGCTGACTAGCTCGCACTTAACATAAAACTCCCCGCTCTCCTTAACAATGCCGTATCCAACAACTTTCTTGGTGGCATATCCGTCTGCGACTAGCGCGCTTTCAAAAGAGCCATCAACGACCGCGTCAAACACTGCGACCTTAGAGAGATCGATGGCAGAGTCAATATTAGCAACTGAGCCACGAACCACCGTCATTACGATGCTACACAAAATAAGAAATAACGTCGCAATGGCGCCTGCCATAAAGTAGCTACGCTTTCGCCAATTTAGCGGTGCAGCTTGAATCGCACTGTTATCTTGATCGCACTGTTCTTTGTGTGGACAGCAATCTATCAAATCATTGACGTCGCAACCAAAAATCTTGACGAGCAAAAGAATATGTTTGGTGCTAGGGTATGTATCGCCATTTTCCCATTTTGATACGGTTTGCCTAGAAACGCAAACTTCCTCAGCTACTTTTTCTTGGGAGAAACCTTTTTTGGTTCGTTGTGCTCTAAGATTATTTTGAAAACTCATGCTGGTACCTTACTATTATTATATAATATTTTTGAACTTGTTGCTATCCGTCATGGATTAATATTGCTACGTCAAACATAATTCTCCTTTTTACAATTATAAATATCCCCGAGCGCAAAAACTACCAACTATTGGGTGCGACTTGACTTTATAGTGTATAATAGATTCATGGCTAGGTCGTATATTGCGATAGATTTGAAATCGTTTTACGCTTCGGTGGAGTGTGTGGAGCGAGGGCTAGACCCACTTACCGCGCGGCTGGTGGTGGCGGATTTTCGGCGGACTGAGAAAACGATTTGCCTTGCAGTGAGCCCGGCGCTAAAAGAAGCCCTCGGCGTGCCGGGACGAGTGCGGCTGTACGAGGTATTACAAAAGGCGCGGCGACTGGGCGTAGATTTTGAAGCGGCACCACCTCGGATGCGAAAATACGTGGAGGTGAGCCGGCAGATTTATGAAATATATACTTCGTTTGTGGCGGAGGAGGATATTTTTCCATACTCAATAGACGAGGTGTTTATAGATGTAACGCCGTATCTTAAAATGTATAATTGTAGCGCCTTCGAACTGGCCGAAAAAATGATTGCAAAAGTATATGAGCAGACCGGAATTACGGCTACGGCGGGAATTGGAAGCAACCTGTATCTTGCAAAAGTAGCAATGGATATTTACGCAAAACATATGCCACCCAACGAACATGGCGCACGGGTAGGTGAATTGTCCGAAGAATCTTACCGGAGGGAATTATGGACACATATGCCGCTCACGGATTTTTGGCGGGTGGGGCCGGGGTATGCAAGAAGGTTAAGTAAACTCGGTATATATAATATGGGGGATCTCGCGCGGTATTCGCTTGTGGGGGCGGATAAACTATATGCGACATTTGGCAAGAACGCGGAACTCTTAATCGATCACGCGTGGGGATACGAGCCGGTAACGATGCAGGACGTAAAATCGTACGAAAGTGACAATCATTCGCTAAGCTCTGGGCAGGTGCTACATGAACCGTATGCTTATGACAAGGCACGGCTAATCGCGTGGGAGATGGCTGATGCGCTGGCGCTAGAACTTTTTGAAAAAGGTCTCACGACCGACCATTTGACGCTGACGGTAGGGTATGATAAGGACAATCCAGGGTACAAGGGCGTGAAAGTGCGCGACCATTATGGCCGTGAGGTGCCAAAACCGGCGCACGGGTCGGTAAAATTAAAACGCCGGACAAATTCTGGACGAGTGATGGGTGAGAAAATTTTGGAACTTTATGACAAGTTGTGTTTACCAGAACTCGCGGTGCGGCGGATTATGATTTCCGCTGAACACGTAAAACAGGGGAAAAATGGCGAAAATCTTGATTTTATGTTTTTGCAGCCGGACATTTTTACGGATTATAAAAAATTAGAACAAGAGGAAGCGCGTGACTCTAGACTTTCGGCGGCAGAAATTGAGATAAAGAGGCGGTATGGTAAAAACGCGATTTTGAAGGCGGCGAACTACGAAGAAGGCGCTACGATGCGCGAGCGAAATAATCAACTTGGAGGACACACGGCGTGAATACTGCAAAAAGTGTTGAAAGTCTACAAAATACGACGAATATTTTGGAGGAACTTTATACGCGCGAGCATTTTTGCGACCCAAAAAGGCCGCGCATGAGTATGCGCGACCGGGCGGCACAATTTGCGCCGTACAAGACTTTAGGCTCGGAGAGCTTTCTTGCTGTATTTGGACCGACCGAAGGCGATGATGAACCAGAATATATTTGGGAGGAAGATGAGACCGATAGTGAACCCGATGCCATGGCCGAAGGCTTTTGAGGTGCGGTGCGCGTACACGATATCTGTAATAATCATAATAATGAGCGACAAGACAGCAAAGATTGTAGCGGTGATTAATAATGGGCTTTGCTCTAGAGTGATGGTATTATTATTGTAGGCAGTAAGGTCGTCGCTCGCGACAGCGGAGAGTACTGAGGCCACGATAGATATGACGAAATTTAGCCAGAACCAACCTTTCATGTTGACAATTTTGTAAAGCATATATATGCCGTAGATAGGGATGAGAATCTTCCAGCCTGCTTCGCCGGCTTTTTTCAAAATTCGCCAACCCGCGATTATCAACAGGATGTAAAAAATAATCGCAAATACCAAAACGCCGCCAACCAGGATACCGGCTGCGGCTGCATTTGCTTCATTATTGGTTAATGTTGTTTGCATTTTATCCTTTCTGTTAAGATATTTATGTTTATTATATCATATTTTGAATAAAACTTGTTTGATTTTTGGTGCTGGTTTGATATAATGGTGAAAAGAAAGGAGTGAAGGATGTTTAATTTGAAGGGGCGTGTAGCGGTAGTGAGTGGGGCGTCGAGCGGGCTGGGGCAGCAGATGGCGCTAGCCTTTGCACGGCAGGGTGCGAAACTTGTGATTTTGGCACGGCGCGTGGAAAGACTTGCTGAGTTTGAGCCGAAGCTGCGCGAAGCGGGGGCGGAAGATGTGCTGGCGGTGCGGTGTGACGTGACTTCGACCGATGATATCAATGCGGCGGCCAAGGCGGCGGAGGAGAAGTTTGGCCGAGTGGATATACTGCTTAACTGTGCCGGCTCGTCAAAAGACAAAGGTGTACTTGAGATGACCGATGAGGAATGGGATTTTACTATTGCGACAGACGAAACGAGCGTGTTTAAGATGACGCGGGCGTTTGCGGCAATTATGAAGAAAAATAAATACGGGCGAATAATAAATATTGCGTCGATTTATGGGCTGGTGGGAAACACCGAAATTCACACTATCGCGTATCATGCGTCGAAGGGGGCGGTGGTGAATTTTACGCGAGCGGTGGCGGCGGAACTCGCAATGGACGGTATTACTTGCAATGCGATTTGCCCAGGGTTCTTCTACACGGAACTCACAACTGCGGTGCTAGACACGCCAAAGTTTCAGGAGTTTGCGAAATTACACGTGCCGATGCAAAGGTACGGTAAGCCAGGCGAGCTGGATGCCGCGGCGGTATTTCTCGCGAGCGAAGAGGCGTCGTACGTAAATGGCGTAATACTACCGGTGGATGGTGGGTTTGTTGCAGTATAATATTTGAACTTTTCTTTTAGGAAAAGCCAAGTCAAAAGAAACTAATTATAATAATTAGAACAAAAGTAGATGATGTTTTAATTTCGAAAGGACTCATATGAAAACCAAATACGATGGAACGAAAACTTACGAGAATTTGAAAAAAGCGTTTGCTGGAGAAAGCGAGGCGCGAAATAAATATACTTTCTATGCGTCTAAGGCAAAGAAAGATGGCTATGAACAAATCGCGGCGATTTTTACGGAGACCGCAGACAATGAAAAAGAGCACGCTAAGATGTGGTATAAGGAGCTACACGGAGGTGCGGTAGAAGATACTGAGATTAACCTCGAGGCGGCGGCGGATGGCGAAAACTACGAGTGGACTGATATGTATGCGTCATTTGCGGCGACTGCGCGCGAGGAAGGATTTGCGGAGCTTGCCGAGAAGTTTGAACAGGTAGCGGCAATTGAAAAATCCCACGAGGAACGTTATCGGAAGTTACTCTCAAACGTACGTGAGAAGAAGGTGTTTTCGCGAGATGGGGATGCGATATGGGTATGTAGGAATTGTGGGCATATTGTGATTGGCAAAAATGCGCCAGAGGTGTGCCCGGTATGCAATCATCCGCAAGCATACTTCGAAATTAAGGCTGAGAATTACTAAAATAAATACAAAATATCTTTTATTTGTCTTGGTGAAAATCTGAGAAAATAATTTGATG
>CAZHTQ010000030.1:0-8128 GCA_964535375.1 uncultured Candidatus Saccharibacteria bacterium
GGAAAGCAAAGCAAGTATTAAAGTTGTAGGAGTCGGCGGTGCCGGCGGTTCTGCACTCGAGCGTATGAAAGAAGTAGGCCTCTCTGGCGTAGAATTTGTCGCCATCAATACTGATGCTCAAGATTTGCATCATTCTACTGCAGATGTTAAAGTCCACATTGGTAAGGGTCTAGGTGCTGGTGGCGATCCCGAGAAAGGCCGCGAAGCTGCCGAAGAAAGCAGGGAAGAAATCGATCGCGCTCTCGATGGCGCCGACATGGTCTTTATTACTCTTGGCGCTGGTGGTGGTACTGGGTCTGGTGCTGGCCCCATCGTCGCCGAAGAATCCCGCAAGAAGGATATCCTCACCGTAGGCGTTGCTACCAAGCCGTTTACCTTTGAGGGCGCCCGTCGCCGCGCCAATGCCGATCTTGCCATTGATAAGCTTGCCCGCCAGGTAGATGCTCTCATCACCATCCCCAATGATCGCTTACTTCAAACCATTGACCCTCGCACGCCACTTGTCGAAACTTTCAAAATCGCCGATGACGTTTTGCGTCAAGGTGTTCAGGGTATTTCCGAGCTCATCACCGAGCATGCTCTTATTAATCTCGACTTCGCCGACGTCAAGGCCATCATGAAAAACGCCGGCTCTGCTCTCATGGGCATCGGTCGTGCCTCTGGCGAAAATCGCGCCGTTTTGGCTGCCCAGCAGGCCGTCGAATCACCTCTCATCGAAGTCAAGATCGATGGTGCTCGTGGTGTCTTGTTTAGTGTCGCTGGCGGTTACGATATGTCCATGAGCGAAGTCCAAGAAGCTGCGGAGGTCATCACCGGTTCCGTTTCGCCAGATGCCAATATTATCTTTGGCGCCTCCATTCGCCCAGAGCTCCAAGACGAAATCATCGTCACCGTAGTGGCTACTGGTTTCGATTCCGATTACTTTGCCGAGCCAGCCCCAGCCGCTACCACCGATTCTGAGCCATCCCGCCCCACCATGGAGCCCAAAGATTTCGCCGTAGAGAATAAGTCCAACATGTGGGACGCTATCAAGTCCGAGCCTGCTCCATCGCCACTTATGTCTGAGCCCGCCATGAGCGATGACGAAATGGATGTTCCGCCATCTCTCCGCGACCGTCTGCGCAAGAAAAAGAAAGATTAAAGGAGACTACTATGGAGCGCAAAATCCGCATTGGTGACAGTAAGGTTTTAGAAAGTCGTGAAACCGTTGATGGCACCATGATTCGCCGTCGCCGCGAAACCCCCGACGGTCGCCGTTTCACCACCTACGAACGTATCGAGATGCCACCGCTCACCGTCTTAAAACGCAGTGGCAACAAAGAAATCTACGACCGCGACAAACTCCTTCTGGCGGTCAAGCGCAGCGTCGGCAAATTCTTCAGTTCCGAGCTAGAGGTCGAGGACGTCGTTACTCGCGCCTCCGACAAACTCTACGCCCTCGGTACCGATCAAATCACCTCCAGCCAAATCGGCGAAGCCGTCCTAGATGTCCTCGCCGAGATCAACGAAGTAGCCTACGTCCGCTTCGCCAGTGTCTTCCGCGAGTTCAAAACTCTCGAGGACTTTGAAAATATCCTAAAGGAGCAAAAGCAAAAATGCGCGTAGTCTGTATTTTTCGTGACAACCAAGATTATACTCGCACCGTCACCGACTGGCTCGAAAACTTCCGCCGTCAAACCGGCAAAGAGATTGAAACCATGGATCCAGACCGCGATGCTGCCTTTTGCGAAACTTACGATATTGTTGAGTATCCTACCATTATTGCATTAGGCAATAGTGGTGAGGTCATAGGGCTTTGGCGCGGCCGTGATTTGCCTCGCATCAACGACGTTCTATATTACATGATTTAGCATTTTGTGCTATAATTTAAACATGAGCGCTAAGTCTTCCCAAAAACCCAAAGTTTTTTCCAGTAAAAAACGCAAGACCTATCTCCGCATGATAAAAAGTATCGTTGGTGGCATTATCGGTATTACGGCACTTCTTATTATTTTGCAATTTTTCGGCATCAATGTCAGCTCTATGCTGGCGGGCGTCGGTATTGCCAGTATTATTGTTGGCTTTGCCTTGCAGGACACATTAAAAGACATCCTCCGTGGTCTCGAAATCGTTTCCAACAGTTATTATAGTATTGGCGACATTATCAAGTTTGGCGATAATACTGGCGAGGTTATCTCTATCAATCTTCGCACTACCAAAATTCGCGATATTAATAGCATGAATATCGTTTCTATTGCCAATCGCGAAATCAACAAAGTCGAGATCGTCTCCGAATACATCTATTTGCCGGTTCCTCTGCCATATGAGATTAAGCCCGCTGCCGCCGATTTGCTCCTCCGCGAAATCACCAAGTCTATCTTAAAGATAACCGGTGTCACCACCGCCGAATATCAGGGCCTCGCCCGCATCACCGATTCTACCCTAGAATACCAAGTCGCCATTACCTGCGACCCATCCGCTAAGCTCCGCGTTCGCCGCGATGCCCTCGGAGTCATTACCGAGACCCTCGCTTCACACAAACTTCGTTTGCCTTACCGCCACCTCGTATTGGACGGCAAAAAATAGAGCGGGGAATTACTATCACCTCTGTTAAGGCGCGAAATAAGCGCCTATATTTTTTCCGATCAAATCCGCAATTTCTACAACAAAATCCTTGATTTTTTATTTTTTGTGTTATAATAGTACTATAAATCCAGAATCTAGTACTTTATTTAATGTGAAATAGAATCAGTATTTCAGCGCAAAAGAAGGTAAAAACCGACACCAGTAGGTATCTGTGCCTTGTTTTGCGCAAGCAATTATGAAGTACTAGATTCTGGAACCTACGGGTGTCGGTTTTTGTATCGGCCTCGCATACAAAATTAACAAAGAGAGGTAAAGGAAACCATGCATAAGGTCATACAAAACAAAATAAACAAATTACTCATCACGCTACCAATATTTGGTGTTATAATACTATCTTTTCTATATATTAATATATATGTAGGTAATGCTCTCATGAATTCTAGCGCCCTTACTGACACTTATAATCTTACCGTTACTGATAACCCTAGCCTTACTGTTACACTAAATCCTGGTACCCCTATCTCACTCAATCCTACCGCCGAGGGTGTCTTTGGCTCACAAGATGTAGGTGTCAATGTGATGACTACCGATGATAAAGGCTACACTCTTACTATGTCCGCTGCTACTTCGTCCCTCTCTCGGAGTACAGCGGACAGTAGTGCGCCAGTTATTGAAACTTTAGCCTCTGCTACAGCACAAAATGATTTTCCAAACAACCGTTGGGGCTTTAAACGTACTAGTACCAAGTATACTGATACCAACTTCCAGCCTATGCTAGCAAATTACAATGTACCCATTAGCTCTAATGGTGACATCACTGGCAGCAGTGGTGAAACCAGTACTCTTACTTTTGGCGTAAAGTTAAATACCGATATTCCAAGTGGTGAATATTCCATTGCCATTAACTTCCTGGCCGTAAATAATGTTGCCCCCAACCTCTACTACATGCAAGACGCCACTCCTAGCTCTCTTGCTGCCGCCATGCCTAGTGTTGGTGACACTACGGTGCTATATGACCGCCGTGATAATAAAGAATATACGATAGCCAAACTTGCCGATGGTAAATACTGGATGACGAAGAACCTAGATTTAAATGGTGGCACACCACTTTACTCTAGTGACTCTGATGTGCCAGCAGGATATGACGTAGAGCCGTATTATACTCTCCCAGCATCGCAAAAGATTACATCCGGAACTACGCTAGATGGTGGATTTAATGACGATGCTGGCGCATATGTATTTAATTCTGGCAATACAACTTGCAATAGTTCCATTCCATGTTATTCATATTATTCTTGGAATGCTGCCGTTGCTGGTAATAAAACTAATGTCAATGCAGATGTGACGGAAGGTGACGTAGATGCTGATGCTCCATACTCCATCTGCCCAGCCGGTTGGAAGTTGCCCACCTCTCGTCATGACCTTACTACTGCTAAAACAAGTTCAGACTTCTATCAAATGGCTATACATTATGGTATGAATCCCGCAAACGTAAACGAAGACCCAGATAATGATGGTATGAACTTCTGTACACTAGGCGGTGATTGCGGTACTAACACTGTACCACGCTTCTTACGTGCCGGCGGCTACTACGGTTCTACGTTTGGCAACGGAGGCGCGCACGGGCTCTACTGGTCCTCTACTGCTAGTAGCGGTGCTTACGCCTACGCCCTGGATTTCTACTCAGGCCTCGTCTACTCCGCCTACAATCGCTATCGCAGGTACGGGTTTCCAGTCCGCTGTCTCTTTGACGACACCATGCAAAGCTTCTCTTCCGACTATGCCTCCGCCCTCGCCATGGAAGAATCCGTCCAACTCCGCGACAAACGCGACAACAAGCAGTATTGGGTTACCAAACTCAAAGACGGCAACGTCTGGATGACCCAAAACCTAGACTTTGACATTACTGGTGACACTCTTTCTAGCACTACTACCAACCTGGTTACCTATGGTTCTGAACCTTATACTAGTGATAAGGGATATAGCCAAGACAGTGCTACCGGTGAAATCACCTGGACACCAATATCTACGGGCGCTACCATTATTACCGGCCGCGACGAAACCGGCCCCAACGGCGAAATCAACTATGGCACTAATGCTGGCAAATGGGCGAATAGTAATAATGCCCCATACTCTGTAGATCCAGGCGAGTGGTATCAGAGTGGAACATACTTTACGTCTAGTGTGTGCAATGACGCGGGCTGGAGTACTGGATGTAACTTCCTAAACAGCGCGAAAAATACTGCACAAGATGGTGTGACGGCGCTTACTAATTACTTCCGCCAAACCCCATATGAGGATAATGGCACGCATGGTGCGATAGGTAACTGGTACAACTGGAGCGCAGCAGTAGCAGCTAATGATACTTCGGCAATTACTTCTGGTACACTGACTAACTCTGTATGCCCAGCTGGCTGGGGATTACCAGCCAATGGTAAGTACGGCACTATTAACACCAACTACAACTCTAATGCGGCTAGCGGCGCCCTGGATGCTGGACTCTTCGCAGCTCCGCTATACTTTGTTCGTGGCGGCTATATCTATACTGGCGGCGCTACTACATTGTACGATGCCGGGCGCTACGGCCACTACTGGTCGGGTACTACCTACTCGGCAGACGTTAGTTACAGCCTGGACTTTAGATCTAGCTACGTTATTCCCGCCGATGGCAGTAGCCGTGGCGTCGGCGACTCAGTCCGCTGCCTCCTCCGCACCGAGTAGCCAATAATCTAATAACTTCCGAGAACTCATTTCTCGGAAGTTATTGTCATGAAGGTTAGATTATAAATACAAAACATCTTTTATTTGTCACAGACAGGCTGAAAATCTGAGAAAATAGTGATGGAAAGCCGGTACTGCAATACCGGAAGGATTCCATCAAATTATTTTCTCAGATTTTCACCAAGACAAATAAAAGATTTTTTGTATTTATTTCTGAGCCTTTAGTTTATCCCGGCGTGCAGCGAAGCGGAGTAGAACTAGAATATTTTGGCAATAAACTGAATTTCGTGCTTGATCATACTCCAAGAAAAATCCGGAAACCGCGCTTTTCGGATTTTTCTTCATTTGGTCTTTGCTGGACTTTCTTTAAGAAAGTCCAATTACTAGGTGGGGGGTTGACTTTCAAATTGACTTGTGCCTATAATGTGGCAGGTTGGGCTTGTGAGTTTAGTGAGCTTATATTGCGAAAGACATTTCGCAGGGTGCGGAGGTTCATTAAACGGTATTCTAGATTACTAGAACCTCAGAAAGGACGATATGCTAAAGATCACGCTTCTTAGCATTACTCTCAGTAAGAGCAGTAAGCGCAAAGACGAAGATACCACCAGCACAGAAATCATTCTAAGCTAGTGGCAACTTCAAACCAACCGAGATAATTTTCTAGAACTTATCTCCTTATGTCTATTTTACCGCATTTTGTGATTTTTGTAAACCCACACTTGCGTTTCGCACTTTGCGGTAGGGCATAAGACTATCAAACTCACCTCAAATATGGTATAATAATTGATATGAAATATAGAGCTGGAGAGCGCCGTAAGGCCATAGAATACGAAAAATCACTCACCGAGTGGTGGAAGAAAAACAAAACTTTCGAGAAATCCATCGAGCAACGCCCGATCGACAAATCCTATGTTTTTTACGATGGCCCCCCGTTCATTACTGGTATGCCGCACCATGGCACACTCCTTAGCTCTATCGTAAAAGACGCCGTCCCACGCTACTGGACTATGCAAGGCTACCGCGTCGAGCGTCGTTGGGGCTGGGATTGTCACGGTCTCCCTGCTGAGAATTTCGTTGAGAAGCAACTCGGCATTACCGACCGCCGCGACATTGGCACCAAATGGTCTCTCGAAGATTACATCATCAAAGCTCGCGAATCCATGGTCGCAAATTCCGAACTCTGGCGCTCCACCATTGACCGCGTCGGCCGTTGGGTTGATTTTGACAACTGCTACCGCACCATGAACAAGGACTTCATGGAGTCCGTCTGGTGGGCCTTCAAGAAATTATACGAAGCGGGCAAGATTTACGAAGGCCGCAAAGTCCTAATGTACGACACCAAGTTTGCTACTCCAGTCTCCAAGGCCGAAGTCACCATGGACAACGACGCCTACCAAACCGTCACCGACCCGTCCGCCTATGTCAAGTTCAAGTGCCAAGATGCCGACGAATATTTCCTCGCTTGGACCACTACCCCCTGGACCCTCATGGCCAACCGCGCTTTAGCGGTGAGTCCCGACCTTGACTATGTCAAGGTCAAAGTCGGCGACGAGATCTACATCGTGGCAAAATCCCGTCTCGAAGCTGTCTTTGGCGACGCGGAGTATACCTTATTATCCGGGCGGGTGACGGCTGCGGAGGGGGACCCCCGCCGAGCCTGCGAGGTGGGGGAGGACAGCAGCCGGCAGGACCCGCCCCGTATATTAAAGGGTAGTGACCTCGCCGGTCTCAAATACGAGTCCATCGATGGCACCATTTGTCAAGTCTTCGCTGCTGACTTCGTTGGTAGTGAAGAAGGCACCGGCATTGTTCATATCGCTCCCGCTTACGGTGAAGACGACTACAGCCTCTACTTAACCCATCAAGACGAAATGGATTTTGTCGACACTCTCGACGAGAACGGCTATTATCTGCCGGAATACGCCACCAAGCTTCACGTTCTCGGCGTCCGCGATACCGACGAACACGGCATCCAGATTTGGGCCGCCAACAAGTTTATCGCAAAATGCCTCGAAGAGCAGGGAATCATCTATAAGATTGAATACATCCAGCACGAGTATCCATTTAATCCACGTTCCAAGGAGCGCATTATGTACCGCGCCTTCCCAAGCTGGTTCTTTGACATAGAAGGGCAAAAACCCCTCATGCTAGCCGAGAACGAAAACATCAACTGGTTCCCAGCCTACTTGAAGCATGGCCGCTTTGCCAAAAACATCGAAGCCGCCCCCGACTGGAACCTCTCCCGCGACCGTTTCTGGGCCACCGCCATGCCAGTCTGGAAGTCAAAGGAAGGCACAATTATCGTTATCGGTTCTTACGAAGAGCTCAAAGAATATTCCGGCAAAGAACTGGACGACTATCACCGTCCGTGGGTTGACGAGATTGAATTTGATGCATGGGTACCAGACGGCCAGAATGCATCTTCTGAGGACCATAAGCTTGGCCGAACGGCCTTGAGTGTGTCCGAAGAAGATGCTTCTGGGCGTCCAGGCTACCACCTAGAGCATTTCACTCGCATCGAAAAAGTCCTCGACTGCTGGTTCGAGTCCGGCTCCATGCCTTTCGCTCAGCTTCATTATCCATTTGAGAACAAGGATAAATTTGAGCGCAACTACCCTGCCGACTTCATCGTTGAATATGTCGGTCAAGTTCGCGCCTGGTTCTATTATGTCCACACGGTAAATACGACCCTAGCCGAAATCGGCGCTTTTGGTGAGCAAGCAAAGCAAGGCGCGAAGAACGCTTACAAAAACGTCATTAACACCGGTACTCAAGCCGGGAACGACGGTCGCAAAATGAGCAAAT
This sequence comes from uncultured Candidatus Saccharibacteria bacterium, assembly GCA_964535375.1. Lineage (GTDB taxonomy): Bacteria > Patescibacteriota > Saccharimonadia > Saccharimonadales > Saccharimonadaceae > Nanosyncoccus. The sequence goes on from CAZHTQ010000030.1 coordinate 8,092, forward strand.
CTCTCGGCAACTATACCGACCCCAACGTCCTCATGGA
>CAZHTQ010000030.1:8138-8605 GCA_964535375.1 uncultured Candidatus Saccharibacteria bacterium
CCGCTTCCTCCTCCTCAGCAGCCCAGTCCTCTCCGGCGAAGATTTCGCTTTGCTCGACAAAGACGTCTCCGACGTTCACCGCAAATTGAATATGCTTTGGAACGTCTACGACTTCTTCGTGACCTACGCCGAGATTGAGGGCGTAGATTCAGATGATTTAGAAAACGAGAATCGGAGTGTCCAAGATGCTGGGCGGGTGACGGCTGCGGAGGGGGTCCCCCGCGAGAACCGAGCGGGGGAGGACAGCAGCCGGCAGGACCCGCCGCTTAAGAACCCATTAGACATCTGGATTCTCTCTCGCCTCAGTCAGCTCCAGGCCAAAATCATTAACGGCATGTCCGAATACAATATCCCCAAAGCGCTAGAGGACGTCTTGCCATTCATAGATGACCTTAGCAACTGGTTCGTCCGCCGTTCTCGTCGCCGCTTTAGCAAAAACGACGATCAAGAAGACAAAAACGAGGCTT
>CAZHTQ010000031.1:0-8549 GCA_964535375.1 uncultured Candidatus Saccharibacteria bacterium
AGTGATTCCACCGGATCTTAGCCCAATGATTGCCCTTCCTGGTGGACGTTTTGCTACGTCGGATCTTAACGATTTGTATCGTCGTGTAATTAATCGTAACAATCGTTTGAAGAAACTGCTTGACCTCAACGCACCAGAAGTGATTTGTCGCAACGAAATGAGGATGCTACAGGAAGCGGTGGATGCTTTGATTGACAATTCGGCCGCTCACGGTACTCGTGGAGCCAATTCGACTAATGGTCGCCGCAAGCTTAAGTCATTGTCGGATCTTCTCAAAGGTAAGCAAGGTCGTTTCCGTCAGAACCTTCTCGGTAAGCGTGTGGATTACTCTGGCCGCTCGGTGATTGTGGTAGGCCCAGAGCTTACGCTTAATGAATGTGGTTTACCAAAACAAATGGCGCTTGAGCTATTTAAGCCATTTGTGATTTCATGGCTAATTAGTAATGAATACGCAACTAATATTCGTTCGGCATCACGCTTAATCGAAGCCAAAGAAACTATCGTATGGGATGCGCTCGACGAGGTGATTAAGGGCAAATATGTGCTGCTTAACCGTGCACCGTCGCTTCACCGTTTGAGTGTGCAAGCGTTCCAGCCGAGGTTGATTGATGGTAAAGCGATTAAATTGCACCCACTCGTGGCGTCAGGTTTCAACGCTGATTACGACGGTGACCAGATGGCGGTGCATTTGCCACTTTCCGATGCAGCGCAGCAAGAAGCTGCCGAGTTGATGTCGGCATCAAAGAACTTGCTAAAGCCAGCAGATGGCGCACCAGTGCTTGCTATCTACCAGGACGTAGTGCTGGGTGCTTACTATCTCACTTACGACAAGCCAGGAACTGATACTGGTGAGCCTAAGGCGTTTTCTAGCGTATACGAAGCCGAGATGGCTTATGACCAAGGTATAATTGCGCTTCAAACCCCGATTCGGGTGTTTGCGAAAAAAGAAATTCGCGATACAACTTTGGGACGCGTAATCTTTAATGAGATTTTACCAAAGGAGTACCCTTACGATAACTCGGTGCAAACCAAGAAACATTTGTCGAAAGTGATGGCAGATATCTTTGATTTGTACGGGGCAGATGTAATGGTGAAAACCGCAGATGCGCTGAAAGATTTGGCGTTTGAGTATGAAACGATCGCTTCGATTTCTACCGCCAAGGATGATTATCCGACTTACGCCGAGATTGACGATTTTATTGCTGAAGGTGACGCTAAGACTGCGCTCATCCAGGAGCAATACAATGACGGTTTAGTGACGGATGATGAGCGTTATAAACTAACCATTGCTAACTGGCGTGATATTGACAAGAAAATTAGCGATTTCTTGTCAACCAAACTCGCCGAGATGGATACCGACATTGCGGTGATGGTGAACTCCGGTGCTCGTGGTAACATTAGTAACATTAAGCTCGCTTCGGCGGAGATTGGTATCATGGTGGATATCAATAACAACGAAATTGAGCTTCCGGTGAAATCTTCGTACAAGAAAGGTCTTAACACTTTGGAGTCGTTTATTGCGACGCGAGGTGCACGTCAGGGGCAGGTGTCTACGGCTCTGCGTACGGCAGATTCTGGATACCTTACTCGTCGTCTTGTGGATGTGTCGCAGGATGTGTTTACAACCGACGAAGAGGCAGAAGATCCTGGTTTTACTGTATACAAGTACGAAACAGAGCTCTCGGGCATTTCATTTGTGGCGAGGATTACTGGTCGCTATACCGCAGATGTAGTGCCAGGATACTTGGAGGCGGATCAACTCATTACCAAAGAGATTGCCGAGCAAATTGATGCTGATCCAGCTGTGGAATCAGTCAAGATTCAGTCTATTTTGTCGACTACTGCAGTGGACGGTGTGCCGCGCAAGGCTTATGGTGTAGATATGTCGACACGTACACTTGTAGCAGCTAATGAGCCGGTAGGTGTAATTGCGGCACAGTCACTTGGTGAGCCAGGTACACAGCTAACGCTTGATACCAAGCACGGTTCTGGTGTGGCAGGTTCTGGCGCGATTGCTAGAGGTCTGCCTCGTGTGGAAGAGCTTCTTGAGGCTCGCAACCCGAAAGGTCAGGCTTATGTATCGCCAATTGATGGTGTAGTGGAAATTTGGGAAGATGGCAACCGCTATATAGTACAAATTACACCGCAGGCTGGTAACATTGAGCGAATTCCTTTGAATGGTCGCACACCAGAAGTAAAAGATGGCGAAAAAGTAAAGACTGGTACAACTTTGATTAAAAAATCGGAAGGTTCTCCAGCGGTCAAGGCCAAGCAGGATGGCATCGTGGAACTTGTAAAAGATGCGATTATCTTGGTAGGTTCAGACATAGCGCCAGTAAAGATTGAAGTGCCAGGTGAAGCTGAACTAGTTGTTAAATCTAATGATACGGTAACAGCTGGCGATAGGCTTACGACCGGGTCGCTCAACTTGCAAGATTTGTTGCGTTACAAGGGCGTTGAAGAAACTGAACGTTACATTATGAACGATGTACTTTCGGTGTACTCAGCACAGGGTCATGAGATTTCACCTAAACACCTTGAGATCTTGGTACGTCAGATGTTCTCGAGAGTTCAAATTAATGAGCCGGGTGACTCAGAGTTTGTGACTGGCGATATTACATCTAAGGCAATGGTCATGACCGAGAACAAAAAACTCGAAGCCGAGGGCAAAGAACCAGCAACTTATACCAACTTGCTACTTGGTATTACGAAGGTGTCTATCTTCTCCGATTCGTTCCTTTCGGCGGCGTCCTTCCAGGATACTACACGTGTGCTAATAAATGCAGCCATTAATGGTCGCGTAGATCATCTCAAAGGCCTTAAGGAGAACGTAATCATTGGTCGCAAGATTCCGGTAGGTACTGGCGTGGCGCCAATCGAGACGCTCGAAATGCCTTCACAGCATGAGCCGACTGAGCAAGATCTAGAAAACCTATAAAAAGGTCAGCAAAAGGGGCCAGTTAAAAAAAATGAACCGAAAGTGAATTCCGGTTCATTTTTTAAGTAAATAATTGCGTTACAACTATTTGCGTGACGTGATATTAAAGTCTGGTTTAAATCTCATTATGCTCCAAAAATGGCTTTAAATATTCCATTATTCGATGAAGTGTGCTATACTTATAAAAGGTATACAAGAGGTTTTATGCATTTCAAGAATATTTTCAAATCCCTACGAAACAAAGATATGTTAAAGCGTGTACTGATTGTGCTCGGTATATTGGTAGCTTATAGATTGCTTGCGCAGATACCAGTACCAATGGGTGATGCGGCGACATTTAAAGAGGCTGTATCTAACCTTATGGAAAAGTCGGATTTTTCGAATTTCTTGAACTTGATTTCGGGTGGTGGACTGGCGTCGTTTTCGATTATCTTGGTGGGGTTGTCGCCATACATTACTGGGTCAATTGTAGTACAACTCATGACTAAGGCTATCCCTCGGCTTGAAGAACTATCGAATGATGGTGAGACCGGGCGGCGCAAGATTAACCAATGGACGCGTATTCTTACTGTGCCACTAGCAATAGTACAATCTATTGCATATATCTATATCTTATATCAGTCGGTAGTGTCGGCGAATATTGCTACAGAATTTGTGCCGACGGCGGGTGACTGGATTTTGTCGGTAGTAGCAATGACTGCTGGGTCAATTATCTTAATGTGGATGGGCGAGCTCATTACGGAGCAGGGGATTGGTAACGGTATTTCTATGTTGATTTTTGCGTCTATTATTTCGCAACTTCCTACTACTTTTGCATCACTTGGTGCGGCACTTGGCGATACGAGTGAAGGCTCGCTGGTGCTATTTGGCGGCCTAGAGCTTCCGGTAAATCCAACGGTATTTTGGATTATACTAGGATTCGCGGTGGCGATGGTGGTGGTAATATACTTCTTGGTCAAGCTTAATGAGGCTCAGCGAATAATTACGATTAATTATGCGAAGCGGGTGCATGGTAATTCGTCTTATGGCGGCATCAAGTCTATTTTGCCAATTAAACTGATTGCGGCTGGTGTGGTGCCGGTGATCTTTGCCACAGCTTTCTTGTCGCTACCTGCGTTGATAGGGCAAGTAATTGTATCAAATGATCCAGGCAATGAGTTTGGACAGAGTCTGATGACGATATTTTCGGCGCCAAGTGCATCTAATTATGCTACCATGTATCCAGATGGTATTACTGGGCAATGGTTTGTGTATCCGGCAATGTACTTCGTGTTAGTATTTGCATTTACGTATTTTTATACATCAATTATTTTCAATACTAAGGAGATTGCGGATAATTTGCAAAAACAAGGTGGGTTTATTGAAGGTATACGGCCTGGCAGTAAGACTGCTGAGTATCTTGGCAAGGTAGTAAATCGTCTAGATCTATTTGGTGCGCTCGCGCTTGGGTTAATTGCGATGTTGCCGTTTATTACGGATTACGTATTTATTCTTACTACTGGTGCACCGATTGGTTTGTCTATTTCGGGTACTGGGCTTCTCATTGTGGTGACGGTGGCGTTAGAGAATCTAAGGTCGGTGGATTCCAGAGCTCTAATGATAACATACGATGATTTCAAAAATGAGTCTTAAACTAGATTTTAACTGGAAAAAATGTATAAAATGGGTGGTGCTAGGGCTAGTCGGGGTACTGTTCCTTGTGTTCTTTGTGCGCGTGGCTACATGGGAGGATGCCTATTATCGCGACAAAGAAGGTAGCGAGCGTGACGTAGTGCAGCGTGAGGTAGAAACAGCGCGCGAAGAATTAGACGAAACTGTACCAACTGAGCAGGAGGTTGTAGAATACGTAGTGGCGGCGGATCGTCCTAGGTATCTATCCATTGAGAAACTAGGTGTAGTAAATGCAAGGGTACTTCCGATGGGGATTAATGATGATGGGGCGCTTGCTACACCTAATAATATCTTTGATGTGGGGTGGTATGAATCGTCCGGCAAGCCAGGAGAAGGTAAAACTATGGTAATAGATGGCCATAACGGTGGTCCCAACGTATATGGCGTTTTCAAATACTTGCCGGATCTTGTGGCAGGCGACGAAATTGTGGTAGAACGTGGAGATGGTGTGAAGTTCCGCTACTCAGTAGTAGAGAATAAAGAAGTATCGATTGACGCATCGGATGATTATATGGTAACGGCCCTGCGTACTCCTGAGAAGGGTAAGGAATCGATTACACTGATTAGTTGTTCGGGGGATTGGTCGTGGGAGAGGTATACGTATCTGTCACGCCAATTCGTCAGAGCGGTATTATTGGAATCTTGAGCGCTATACTTCGTCTAGAGGTGCGCTACTCATTCACCGTACTTAAAGTACGGCTCATTCCGTTGCTCCTCTATCCTCGTCTAGCATCTCAATATTCCAATAATACTTTTTCTAAAAAAATGTGCGGGATTTTCTGCACATTTTTTGTTTGTGTGATATAATGGGAATATAACATTGGAAAACCGTTATGTACATTAGATATCAACAGGAAACTGTTATTAGTATAATATTAAATATTTATAGAAGGTAGAAACCGACACCAGTAGGTACTGTGTGCTTTCTATAATATTTATATTGTAGTGCATAACGGTTTTCCAAGCCTACGGGTGTCGGTTTTTGTATCGGCCTCGTGTAAATAACTAATAAAGAGAGGTAAAAGGAACTCTATGAAGGTCATACAAAACAAAATAGACAAAAAAACAAGGCGGGTCCTGTCACTAATGCTCCCCCTCGGGCTGCGTCGCTCGCTCCCGTCGCCACGGGGCTCGCGCGCTCATCCTCGCGCTGCCGCGCTCCGGAGGCCCTTCGGTGAAGCATTTAGTGCCACCCGCCTAATACTTCCTGTTTCGTTTCTTATGGTCTTGTCATTTCTATATATTAATATATATGTAGGCAATGCTCTTATGAAGTCTAGTGCTGTAACTGAAGGTAATGAAGTAACGGTGCAGGATGAGAGCATGCTTACGATTGGCTTTGTGGATGATGGTGGTAATCCTACCACCAATACTACTAATATTGCTTTGCAACCTACAGCTGATGGCGTATTTAATTCTGGAAATGTAAACGTCAACGTTGATACTAATAGCCCGCTAGGCTATACTCTTACTATGTCCGCCTCTACTTCGTCCCTCTCTCGGAGTGAGGCGGTCGGGAATATGACACCTGTAATTCCTACGCTCACTACCGCAGTAGCACAAGCAGATTTTCCAAATAACTATTGGGGTTACAAGCGTACTACTAGCACATTAGATGGTGCAACGGAACAAATAGCAGATACCCTCTATCAGCCAATGCGTGAGAATTATAATATACCAATTAGTAGTACCGGAGTCAGCGCCAGTAAAAGTATTAGTACAGTAAACTTCGGTGTAAAACTAGATACCAATACGCCATCAGGAAATTACAATATCAATATTAACTTCCTAGCCGTAAGTAATGTGGCGCCAAACCTGGCCTACATGCAAGACGCCACCAGCACCTCTCTCGCTGCCGCTATGCCGAGCGTTGGTGACACCACGGTCCTCTACGACCGCCGCGATGGTAAAGAATACACCGTAGCCAAATTACCGGATGGTAAGTACTGGGTCTTAGATAATCTTCGTCTCGACTTGGGGGCCGTATCGCTAGAGGCTCTCATTGGCAATACTAATGCCAGTGCAACTACACTAGGCTATCTCAAAAACGGCGGTGGTACTTATCCGTATGTAACCGCTGGTGTTACTGCAAAAGCTGCTGATGGTGGTAGTTGGGCTAATAGTTGGGACATTCCGTATATTGCTACAAGTGGTACTGATAATAATGGATGGACGAGTGAGACGGTTGTTGCTCACTCTGGTGCTGGGTCTGGTATGATTGGTATTTATTATAATTATTGCGCAGCTAGTGCAGGTTCATATTGCTATTCAGAAGAGTTCAGCACTGGTGATGCAACTGAAGATATTTGCCCCGCAAATTGGCGTATGCCCACAGGTGGCAATGGTGGCGAATATAGCGTATTGTGCAATAAGGCAACAGACTCCACATGCGTTGGCAATTCATTGCTGAAGCCGTCCGATATGTATGCCTCAAACAGTTTACAGGCATTACTGTCTACACCACTCTCTGGCGGGTTTCTTGATGGTGTAGCCAATAATCAGGGTACTGATGGTACCTTTTGGTCTTCAACTCGTGCCAGTAATACGCATACGTACAATTTATATCTCTCCGCTACTGGCGTTGCGCCTCTGATAAGTAATAGTCGCGAAGTTGGACGCTCAGTCCGCTGTCTCTTTGACGCCACCATGCAGAACTTTACCAGCGAAGACGCTGACGCTATGGCTCTCCACCAAGAAGAAATCCTAGTAGATGCACGTGATGGCAAAAACTACTACGTCACCAAACTCAAAGACGGCAACGTCTGGATGACCCAGAACCTAGATTTTGATATCACCGGCCCACTAGACTCTACCACCACTAATCTCACCGTTGCCGGCGAAGCTCCATACGTTACAGACTACACCAAAGATAATACTACCGGTATAATTACCTGGACTCCAAGCTCTAGCCTCTACACCATCTCTGCTTCTACCACAAACCAAGCATTTACCTGGAGTAACAACTTCAATAATCCAGTATCAGTAGACCTTGGTGACTGGTATTACCGAAGTGATTACTACAACAATGATGATTGTGGCGACCAGGGGTGCAACTACCACACAGGTAATGCTGGCAGTCAATTCTCACAAACTCCTGGTGCTAACGGCACACATAGTCACGTAGGTAACTACTATAACTGGTCTGCAGCCGTAGCATCTAGCGATACTAGTGGTTACGATAGCGGTAATGCAGTTAACTCTCTCTGCCCAGCCAACTGGAACCTACCAGTAAACGGTATGTATGGCACACTTAATTCATTATATAATCCAAATATTACCATAGATAAAGAGCTTGGTTCTACTGCTGCTGCAGATAAAGCTTTACTTGCCGCACCTCTCTACTTTGTCCGGGCTGGCGGCGTCTGGTCATCTGCCCTTCACTACGCAGGGTACTACGGGGTCTATTGGTCTAGTACAGTTTATAGTAGCTCCTACGTGCACGAGCTGAGCTTTCGTAGCTCTGCTGTCTGGCCCGCTAGCTACGACGCCAGGGACAACGGGAGGTCACTGCGCTGTGTACTTAGTACCGAATAGACTCGTTCGGCAAGAATCGGAAGAGATTTACATTTCTCTTCCGATTCTTGCCGCAAACAATATGTTTGGTGCTGTATATGTAGTATGATACTACTTATAGCTGGAGCGTCATTATATCGCGATAAAAACATATTGTCAATAACGATTTTGTGTGGTATAATGGGAGGGTAATATATGGCTAGTCAAAAGGAAGTAATTAAACTTACGGGTACTGTTGTTGAAGCTTTACCTAATACCCAGTTTCGGGTTGAACTCGAGAATGGTCATGTTATTGTCGCTCATATGAGCGGGCGGATGCGCAAAAACTACATTCGCTTGGTTCCGGGCGATAAGGTGGAGGTAGAACTCACCCCCTATGATCTCACGAAGGGGCGTATTTCTTTCCGCCTAAAAGATTAATAATAAT
>CAZHTQ010000032.1:0-8354 GCA_964535375.1 uncultured Candidatus Saccharibacteria bacterium
ACTCGCGACCTCTGCCGTGACAGGGCAGCGCTCTAACCAACTGAGCTACGAATCCTTATTTCTCTATTATAACGCATCTTTTACAATAAATCAAGAGTTTTATTGTGCGACTGGGATTTGAAAAGCATCGGAGGCGGCAGGAGCGCTAGCTGGTGCAGCAGGTGTGGCGAGTGATGGTGCCGGGGCGGCAGCAAGTTCGGCCGGAACAACATCTGGCATAGGAGGAAGATTGGCATCGATGGCAGGAGCCGGAGGTGGTGGCAAAATATCGGCTGGGGCGGCAAAGTTCATCTCGGGAACACCATTTATCTCTGGCTCAGTGGCAACGGTGGGTGCAATAGATGCGGCCGGGTTGAGCCCAGAGGCAATAGAGGCAGAGGTGTCACCTGGGGCAAATGGGGATTCTGCAGGCGCGGCAAGTGATGGTGCTGGCGTAGCGGTGGGTACAGCAAAAGTAGCACTGGCTTGCTCGCCAGACAGCATGGCATCAACAGCGGCTGGTGAAGCCACAGGCGTGACTGGAGTGGCAGGCGTGGCTTCGGCGAGGGCGGCTTCTAGCATTTGACCGTACTTGTTTTGGCTGGCAGAATCGGGATTGGCGGCAAAATCGGCGGATGGGGCGACGATTTTTTCGGGTTTGTCGGTGGATAGAGTGGGGGTATCGGCAGGTGAACTAAGCGTATCGGCAGCGGGGACGCCTGGGGCTGCCGGGGCAGCAGCATCTGTAGCAGTAGGCATGGAAAACTCTGATGGAGTAGGGAGTGCAAAGCTTGAAGCGCTAGCCTCTGAGGTAGGGGTGAGGGATGGGCTAGACGATTCCCCGTTCGTAGACTCGGCGGGCTCGGCAGATGTGGCAGATTTAGGCTCGGTGGATTCTTCATCGCTACCGTGAGAGATATCGAGAGAAGTGGCGTCGAGCGAGGTGGTATCTAATGAGCCGAGACCACTCGCAGTAGACCTAGTGGAGGTGGAGAAAAGATTATTGTCGATTTCGCCAATAAGGTTTTCGGAAATGAGTTGCTGATTGGCGCCAAGTTTAAGAAGTTCGGAAGCGACTTCGAGCGAGCGAGGCGTAGTCTTGGCGTTTGAAAAATGATTGGTAGCAGCTACAATACCGGTGAGGAGAGCCGTGGCATCATCGGCGCCAATATCGAGTTTGCGGGACATAGAAAGAAGTAAGCGCGCGGCCAGCTCAGACACGGAGCTTGCGGTTTTGTTGCTCCATTCGATTTCGCCAAATTTACCAGGGTTGCCTGTGGTGATATTAATAATAGTGGCGTCGTGCATGATGCGACCGTGTTCGCGGAGGGCAGAGTCGAGATCGATACCGCTCACAACATTGAGAGCAAGCACGAGATCGATATTGAAATCGCCGTAGGAAAATTCGAGGTCGTCTTCGTCGATGCGAGATTTGTAAGGGGTGATAAATATTTTGACATAGTCGCCGTCCAGTTTGTAGCGAAGATGATCGGCTTTGTCTTTGTTGATGGCAACGACAAAATCTTGTAAAGTATCAGCGGAAGGCTCAAAAGTATCTTCGGGCTTTAAGAATTCTAGAGCGTTGGGAGTCTTACCAGAGTAGATGGCGGTGGCACGGTGGCCGGCGTGGTCGAGCGTAATAGAGAGACCAATAGCGGCAGCGATTTCGTCAACAGATGGGTCACTTGACAAAGCAATGAGAATATTGTGTGACTCGGTTACGCGGGAGGCGATGTCTGATATGAGGTCACTATCGTCTACCTCGGCAGGAGCGGCATCGGCGGATTCGTCGACTGCGGGAGCATTGACTACTGCGGTGTCGACTGCTGGAGTATCGGGTGCTGGAGCATCGGGTGCTGGGGCCGGGGCGGGACTTGCGGTAGGGGCTGGAACATTGCCGGCAGGTGTCGGAATACCGTCGTTAGGGGCTGGAACGCTACTGACAGGGGCCGGAGTGCCAAAAGGAGCCGCTTGGGTGGCAGCTGACATTTGCGAAGATGATGTGTTTGTTTGATTATTATCCGGCATATGACCTTTCTTATTATAAGTTTACCATAAGCTTTGAAAAAGTACAAGGTTTTTAGCGCGGGAGGGCTTGATTTTTGAGACAAGATGCGGTATAATGGGGTCAAGTAATTAATTTTAATGTATTAAATAGGGATAAAATGCCAATAATTAAATCTGCCAAGAAGGCCGCTCGCCAAGCCGTAAAGCGCACCGAGCACAACGTAGAAATCAAGAAAGACATTAAGGCCGCCGTGAAGGCTTTTAAAAAAGAGCCGAATGCTAAGACTTTGGCTGTCGCGCAGGCTGAGTACGACAAGGCCGTGAAGAAGGATTTGCTCAAGAAAAACACCGCTTCGCGTCGCAAAGCTAATCTTTATGCTTTTGCAAAGACTGCAGGTGTGAAATTAGCATAGTGTAAGTCCTATCATTACCCTCATCTTTGTTGCGGCTCGGTGGGGGCTTAAATAGTTATTACAAATTGCTGATTCTAAGCAAGAAGCTTTCTACGAGCAACCACGGGTCTATGCCTGTGGTTTTTTGTTGCAAATCGGTGGCGGCGAGGGTTTTCAAAATGCGACGCTCTTTAATTCCCTGTGGGCGGGTGGCAAAATCTTTGATGGCTTGTGAAACCAAGAGACCGGTAAACTTGATAGGGTCTTCGGTGGGCTTGATGGTCTCTAACATTTTGACAGCCTTAGCGCCATCGCGCTTGGCGGTCTTGTAGATGTCAAAAACAATGGTAAAATTGGTGTTTTCTGGGAGTTTGAACTCTTTTACTACGACTTGATCTTTGATTTCCTTGTAAGTTGCGGAGCGTTTGTCGAGCTTGGTTTCTAACAGGATGACATTGTGCGGGGTGCCTAGATATTTGGGGAGTTCGGCATAGACGGCTTTATTTGTGGTGAAGTCGCGAATTAAGATATGGCGCGTAGCGGACAAAAGCGAGGCGCCTTGGAAAATTGTCGGGAGGTCATTTGGCACAAGATCGGTCGCATCGATGGTTTCGTGGTCTTTGCCTAGTTTCTTTTCGATTTCCTGCATGGCGCGGACACGATCATCACCGGTAAAGATTTCAAGCATTTGATGGCTCCTTTTGGGTGTTTTGATCGGAAGAATCACAGGCGCCTGCTTCAGTGCGTAATAGGGGTGATGGCTGGCAATGGGGACAAATGTGAGTGCCGCGACCGGCTAGTTTGAATTTAACAATAGTGGTGCCGCAGCGTGGGCATGGCTTCCCCTCGCGACGAAAAACTTGGGCGAATTTCTCCAGATAGTCGCCTTTGGTGCCGTCGGCTTTGACGTAATCTTTCATGGTGGAGCCACCGGAGGCGATAGATTTGTCCATGACACATCTCGCGGCGGCGAGGAGAGTGGTGGTTTCTTCTATGGTGATAGTGCCGCATTTACGCTCGGGGTGGATGTGTGCCATAAAGAGCGACTCGTCGGCATAGATGTTGCCGAGGCCACAGATAATCGTTTGGTCCAAGATGGTTGGCTTGATGCAGGAATTCTTGTGACGCTGCAATTTGGCGTAAAAATCGTCGGCGGACATATTCCATGGTTCGGGAGCGAGCTTTTTGATAAATGTATCCTGCTCCACTTCTGCGGTGGGGAGGACTTTGATAAATCCAAATTTGCGTTGGTCATTGAAATATAGGGTGCCGCCGTTAAACTCTAGAATCACGCGAGTTTGCTTGTTGGGGAGAGCGGCGGTAAAATTGTTGCTGGGGTGGCCGGCGGCATAGCGTTCCCTGTCTTTATCGTCGTAGATAAGCTGGCCGGTCATGCGGAGGTGAATCATAAGAGACTGCTGATTGTCTAGGTCAATCACGAGAGCCTTGCCGAAACGGCGAATATCGGTTACGGTACCCTGCGGGGGCGTGCCAATGAAAGATTTGTCGCACAAAATTGTGGCTCTTACTAGCCTTTTTTTGATGATGAACCGGCCGAGGCCGCGGCGGATGGTTTCAACTTCGGGTAATTCAGGCATGGTCCTCCTCATTTCTCAAATAATCGTTCGTAAAACTCTCAATCATATCCTCAAGAAGATTGTCAAGCGATTCCCTGGTATAGAAAATGTATTCATCGCCTTTGATGTTATCGTTGAGGTCGTCGCGCGCCAAAATCGCCTTGACGTCCAAAATATCGTCTGCGGTGATATGGACGGCGGAAATTTGGTTGGCTTTTTTGGCGATACTGGCGGCGGATTTTTTGTCGACGTCTAGTTCGTGATGAAAATTGGTGTCATAAAGCCAGAAATCGTGATGCTTGATGGCAGATTTTTCTTTGTGAGTCTTGCCTTCACCGAGCGGAGAGCGTTTGATAGTGCGGTAAAAGTCGTAGTTGAAGAAACCGTCGGTATATAAGTGAAAAAGATAGCCTAGAAAGATGGGGGTCTGCCGCTCTATCTCGGAACGGTTCTCGGCATAGAAGTTGAGCGAGGATTTTTGGTCGTAGGCGTAGTGGGTTTCTTCATGGGGCCTAGAGTACTTTGGGCTATTGATGTAACCATTGTTGATGTCTGGCAAAAGACAGCCGACTAAAAACTCCCGCCTTGATTTTGGCTCAAGGCGGAGTTTACTTGCTAGCCGTTCGCCAGCTTCAAGATGTATATTCCAACTCGGCATCTATTATATAGTATATCACATTTAGCGAGCGTAGGCGATATTTTGCTCCATAGCCTGGACTTCGAGAGCCGCCATGCGCTCCTGGTCGTTAATAGCAGAGTTCACTGAGTGCTTGACGCGAGCGTGTTCCTCGGCTTTCTTGGCGTCGTTCCAGCGATCTAGCGTACCTACAAGATAGCCGGTGATGCGGCGAAGGCGCTCAAACTTACCCTCGTCAAAATACTCGGAGTGGGCGTCAAAATATTCCTTAGCTTTGGCTTCGCCGGCGTTCTTCTCAATGAGCTTAGTGCCGACTTCAACTAGGCACGACACGTGCATGGTTTCGTACTGAGCAAAAGCTTCTAGGGCAGATTCGATTTCTTTTTCGTCAACCTTAGCATACTTATTTAACGACTCGGCGAAGCGCTTGGCGTCGTAGTTTACTGCATCATTAGCGTTTTTGTAGATAATTTTCTTCATGTTGTTCTTTCTGCCCACCGGGCGATTATTCGTATTACCTCGTGATAACTATTGTGGTTATCGTTAATATCTATTATATACGCTAGATGTGGTGGTGTCAAGTAGTTTTTTGACACTAAATATGGAGTTTTCCACAAATTTGCGTGGAGCTGCTGACACCATATCTTTTATTTGTCTTGGTGAAAATCTACAATGTAATAACCAAAATGTCCTTTTCATTGCTTGGACTTTTCAGCCTGTAATTATTACAACGTAAGTCAAGAAAAAATGTCCTTATTCGCCCTACGGGCTGGGGGACATTTTTTCATTGTTAAGTTGTAATAATTACGCTGAAAAATCTGGTCTAAATCTCATTTATGCAATGAAAAGGACATTTTGGTTATTATTTGACTAAACCGCGACAAATAAAAGATATATTGTATTTAATTTTATCCGAAATTCCTGGCAACAACTTCCGAGAAATGAGTTCTCGGAAGTTCTTGGATTGTTATTTCAAGACGCACCGGACTAAGAACCCGTAGTAGCGATTGTCGCTACTCTGAGGAATAACACCAGTAGCAGAGACGTATAGGCCGTACATACCCGCGTTACTGCTCCGAGCAGAGGACCAGAAGTAGCCATTGGTACCCTGACCGCCGGCCGAGCCATTACTGAAGAAGCCGGAGAGGGGAGTAGATAGCTTGTACTGTAAGCTAGTCACATCGGTTAAGTTCATAGGGTTGCTGCTAGAGGATGGCTCGCAGTCTGAACCCTTTATTAGTGTACATAACGTGCCAATATCGCCAGTCGTGAGACCTGCACTCGGCAAGTGCCAGTTCGCCGGGCAGATATCCTCAGTCGCATCGCCAGAACCATAGTCCTGTGAGTAGCAGTATGAACCGGCAGAAGCAGCACAGTAGTTATAGTATATACCAATCATGCCAGAGCCTGCACCAGAGTGATATGCGGAGTCCATTACTGTTTCGCTCGTCCAGTCGCCAAGGTCGCCAGTACCACTTGTTGCTATGTACGGAGTAGCATAACTGTTGGTCCAGCTACCACTATCAGCAGTCTTTACTTTGACTCCGGT
Organism: uncultured Candidatus Saccharibacteria bacterium; assembly: GCA_964535375.1. Lineage (GTDB taxonomy): Bacteria > Patescibacteriota > Saccharimonadia > Saccharimonadales > Saccharimonadaceae > Nanosyncoccus. Next base: position 6,142 of record CAZHTQ010000032.1, read on the forward strand.
AGCGGTATATGGTGAAGTGCCGCCACCATTCTTGAGATAGCCTAGAGTAGTTGCACTAGCGTTGGTGTTGCCGATGAGAGTATCTAGTGATACAGCGCCAAGATCTAGACGGAGGTTGTCGAGGAGCCAGACGTTGCCGTCTTCTAGCTTACCAATAGTGTATTCGTTATTGTCACGCTTATCTAGGACAGTGGTAGTGGTGCCGATGGCAGTGTTTTGGCGCATTTCTGGGGTGACGTCTTGGAGGTATGTGGCGTCTTCTATGGTGAGGTCGGTGCGAGCCAAGCAGCGGACTGGGATACCGAGGAGGCGCTCATCGCTAGCGGCCGGATAGATATCCGTACCATTGAAGCGCAGGCGGTAGCCATGAGTGGAAGAGCTAATAGTAGAAGACCACACGTCGCTAGTCGTGCCGGCATCGTACAGAGTGCCACTACGGACGAGACCGGACTGGACGAAGTAGAGCGGGTCGCGGCGGACTTTGTTAAGACCTTGGTAATTAAACTCAAGAGCACCAGCGCCAGTAATATTGTAAGCAGCTAATAAAGTATTGAATTCATCGTTAGTAGTTTGTTCTATTGGCATTCTCCAGCCTTTAGGACAGATGGAATCAGGCATGACTTTATCCTGAACTACATTGGCGCTACCACCAGCCGTTGTTTGAACGTTATTGGTTGCTGTGGCAGCGGCAAAGTTGTAATAATTACCAATCATGTAGTGACCTTGACCGCCACAGTTAGTATCCTGAGTAGAGCAATTAGCAAATGTATCGCCATTGGAATACCAATAGTCGTTTTTGGCAGCTCTATCGGTAAAGGTCATATAGCGATAACCCGGATTATCAGAATATGGGGTATTATTATCGTTGGTCCAGTCGCTAGCAAAACCAGTGTTTGTTTTCCCGAAGCAGCCGGTGCCTTCGCCGCGCTCAGATGAACATGTCGTAATCTCACCATAAGAAGTAGAGTCAATAGTTGAGCGGAGTGGGATCCAGGAAGCGACAGAGTGGAGATCGGTGTTGGCGGAGGTGAGAGCGACGGTACTATCTAGATTTAGGTCTAGATTTTGAGTCATCCAGCAGTTGCCATCTAAGAGTTTAGAAACCCAGTAGACGGAGTTGTCGCGGGTATCTATAAGCTGGGTGGATTGAGTTGTTAGCGCAGTAGCATCGGTAGGGGTGGCAACCATGGAACAGATGAAGCCGGACATATCTTGCATTTTGTAGTAATTATTGCCATTGTAACTCACCTGGGTCTTGCCGGCGGCATCAAAGGCGGTATCAAAACTCGCTTCTAGAGGATTGGTGGTAGCAATGAAGGTGAGGGTGGCTTTGTAATTCCCTGATGGGATTTCGTCATTTAATTTTACGCCAAAGGCTAGGCTGGTGATGGAGCTATTGGACTCCTTGATGGTTTGGTTGATTTGGCGGGAGAGGGTGACGGGCTGGTAGGTGGTGCCATCCATAGTAAAGCCCCAGGCGTTGGTTTCAAAAGTATCGGACGTGAAACTACCACTACTAAGCGTATGGATTACCGGAGTCTGGCCAGAGAGGGGAGCCGTCCGGATTAAGTCAGTAGTAGTGGCAGTCATATTGAGATTGTACCCCGTGGGGTTGTTGGTGGCGACTTCCACCGTGAGGGGGTTGGTCGCAAAATCGTTGTAGCGGAAAACACCCTGTTGACTCGGGGTAAGGTCTAGGACGATTTCAGAATTGTGAATAGTAACAGTGAGGTCGCGGTCCGCGGCAGCAGTGATGGTAGCACCGCCACTACCCGTAATGCGGTCGGCTTCGGCATGGGTAGGGCTAACTGTGGTTTTTAGATACACGCCAGTAGCTAGAAATAGCATTATCGCTACCGCTAGTGCGGGTAATATATACAGTAATTTGGTTTGTAGTTTGAGTTTTGGTTGTATGACCTTCATGGAGCGCCTTTCCTCTCTTGTTAAACCCGTGGGCGCTACCATACCAAAGTAGGCACCGCGAGTGGACCCCGTTGCTATACTTTCGGATAACTCACAAAAGAAGACAATCGGCCTCGTGGTGCCTACTTTAATCTTCTTTTGTTAATAATAATTTTTAACAACGGGGTCCAAATTGTTGTTAATAACTCCATTATACAACACGGTTTTGGTTTGCGCAAGAGTTTTTTGCGGAAAATGTTGTTATTACGTGATAATGTCGTAGTAGATTGTTACGAGAAAATGTCGCAATC
>CAZHTQ010000033.1:0-8320 GCA_964535375.1 uncultured Candidatus Saccharibacteria bacterium
TATAAAACGTAAGACATAAAATAAGAGCTATGGCCTCGTTACCCTTGACATATTTCACCTCTCGTTTTTCTACATTACACTACAAATGTAGTAAAATAAAAAATAATCGATCAAAACCCTGCCACCATAATGGTGAAATCAGAAAAAGAAGGAAACTATAAATATAACCCTCATCACCCACCATTCGGGTTGTAAAATAATATTTAATCTATAAATGTCTGTTAAACCACCAACAATATGGTCTGTGCTTTTATGTTATAATAATAGATATGACAAATATTATTACTTCCGGACGTAAATATATTGATATTGATGCCTACGCCAGCATGATAGCTTACCGCGAACTATTAAAGGTCATAAGCGATAATAATATTATCGCTTCTACGACAGCTATACTTAATCAAAGCGTCCCGCCACTAATCTTGAATTTAAGGTATAGCCTAGATAGGCCAACCGATAACGAAAACAACGAATATATTCTGCTAGATGTATCAAACCCTGACTTTTTTGACAAACAAGTAAAAACGAGTAAGATAGTCGAGATTATAGATCACCACACTGGTTTTGAACAATATTGGGCTAAATATCCAAACATTAAAACTCAGATTGAGTTCATTGGCTCTGTCTGTACTTTGGTCTACGAGAAGATTATTCAGTCTAGACATGCTGAAATCCTCGACACTGATTTATGCAAGCTATTGGTTGCAGGTATTCTAGATAATACTCTTAATCTCAAGGCCAGCATCACTACAGATCGCGACCGCAGTGCATACAATGAGCTATTAAGGCTGGGTAAAGTCCCCGAGGATTTTTATAAGGAATATTTTTCTGCGTGTGAGGCTGAAATTACGAAAGATTTCGAAAAGGCTATCAAGGATGATCTAAAAATAGAGAAAACCGGAATTTTGCCTGAAGTCATCGGACAAATGATAGTACTAAATCTAGATAATTTCGACCACAAAAAAATGGAAGAAGTCTTTATTGAATATCCAGAATGGATAATGAACGTCATATTACTGGAAGATGGCAAGAGCTATATTTACTTCGGTGGTGATGATGTTAAACAAAGACTCGAGCAATTATTTGATAAAAAATGCGAAAATGACAATCTTTTGGTTCTAGATAAATATCTACTTAGAAAGCAAATCATGAAGAAGGCGAGAGACACCGTCTCTATATAATGTTAAAACCTGATTAATAGAGCCCCACCAGGGATGAAAAAATGGACCTTTAGGTCTATTTTTTGATCGCTCGCCTCTCATTGAATAATAGATGCGAGCAAAAAACTGTTTTACTCTTGGTTGTTACAACGCTCCCCGATGCATTACCTTATACTTCAAGTACACGTATGAATCATCTAGCGCCCTACATTCTAGAAGCCTCATAGGACGAATCACCGGCAGCTCATTCGGTGAGGATATCGCATCTCCGTCAATCAAGGTCGGAGTGTCGCGCCCACCCACTAAGGCTGGAGCTACGACGACGCTAACGTAATCTATCAAATCTTCCCGCAAAAAGCGTCCATTCATATTGCCGCCAGACTGTATCGTCAAGCGTTCGGCGCCATGCCTATCATGTAAATCTTCCAACATTTGTCCCAAATCTATCTTGTCATATTTCAAGACCTCGACGTTGCTATACTCATTTTGCATCGCAAGCGCAGGATGCTCTGGGTTTGCCGTCACGACGATCAGTTTTCCCGCCCAACGCGACAAATATTTTATACCCCTTTCGTCTAGATGTGGCTTATTATCCAAAATTACGAAAGTCACCGCATCAAGCTTTTGCGGCTCGTCCACTCTTTTGTTCACGCCAATTTTGGCCATTACTCGCCCGGTGTTAAACGAAAATAAATCAGTCTCCTTCTCCAAATCATAATATTGCTGCAATCCTTCGCGTAGTCCAGCTATATTCTTCCAGTCGCGATCAACATCCAAGTTATCGGTATTGCCACTGTTGATTTTTCCGTCAAGCGATTCCAGCATGAACAAAGTTGTTATTGGTCTCATGATTTTATTCTATCACACCTGTCGAGTTTTTAGCCAACATTCAAAAATATCTGACCCGACATGCTTGAATCGGCCAATGCACTATTAATGTCCAGTTTGTTGTTTTTTCTGGCCACTGTTATATTTTTTGCAATTTTTCGCGTTTTGCTACATTTGTAGCAAAACGTAGATTTTAACAAAAAATCCCCCTGGGGACCGTGTTAAACTTATTTTAGCGGGGGAGAAAGGAAGAAGAAATGCTAAAAATTGCGGTGTTTGACTGTGGCTTTGGTGGTGAATTATTTGCCGATCACCTCGAAAATGAGTTGCCAATCGTCCAAGTAATTCGTGTGATAGATAGACGCAGCGCTGGCGACTGTTTTCGAAATTGGCACGATGCTAGAAAAGCTGCCGAAAAGGCAATTCGTCCATATCTCGGAAAAGTTGATCTTATCGTCATTGCGAATTATCTTTTGGCCTCGACTAGTTTAACTTATTTCCGGCGCAAGTACAAGGCGCAGAAGTTTATAGGTTTTTCGCTATACCAAAAGAGAATCATTAACAAAAGGCCCACTCTTGTAATAACTACTAAGGCAACCACGCGAAGTCTAACTTATGTAAATTTTGCGCACCGGATTAAGGCTAAGACTGTATGTTTCGACACTTGGCCCCTCCTTATAGATCATGGTGCCATGACAGACGATAAGTTTCGGCGCGACCTAAATGCCGCAATGTCGCACATTTCTGACTTTTCGCCCAAGCAGATTTTGCTTGCTTGTGGCCATTTTACCGAATTGAAGCCTGCATTTCGTTCGGTATTTGGCCACAATGTCCGTATCATTGATGGTTATGATGATGTAATGAACGATGTCTATGTCGCCTTGAATCTTCGCGGCGCAAGATGCGAGCAGAATCGTAAAAATATGATATAATAGATAAAGTATAACGAAAGGATAAAGATGAAAGATTCTGCAAAAGAAACAGATTTACAAAAAATGCGCCATACGCTAAGCCATGTATTGGCGGCCGCGGTGACAGAGCTTTATCCTAATGCAAAATTTGGCATCGGCCCAGCGATTGACGATGGCTTTTATTACGACATTGACTTTGGTGATACCAAAATCAGCGATACCGATCTCGCGAAGATTGAAAAAAAGATGCGAGGCATTGTGGCGCGCAACCTTCCCATGAAGAAGCGTGTCGTAACGAAAGATGAAGCTTTGAACTGGGCATCAGAACACGGACAAACATACAAGACTGAGCTAATCGAAGAACTGCCGGATGGCGAAGAAATATCCATGTATGACCTCGGCGATTTATTTACAGACCTATGCAAAGGCCCACATGCCAAAAATACTAGTGAAGTTGGCGCATTTAAGCTTACGCGCGTAGCTGGTGCTTACTGGCGTGGTGACGAGAAGAGGGAAATGCTTACTCGTATCTACGGTGTAGCTTTTGCTACCGAAGAAGAGTTGGCAGATTACCTTAAACGTCAAGAAGAAGCCAAGGCTCGCGATCACCGCAAGCTTGGCGCTCAACTAGATTTGTTCTGTTTTTCAAATCTTGTAGGCTCTGGCTTGCCACTATTCACTCCGCGCGGCACAATTTTGCGCGACTTACTTAACGAATTTACTCAAAGCTACCGTTTGAATCGCGGCTACAAGAAAGTCTGTATTCCACACATCGCCAATATCGATTTGTATAAGACTTCTGGTCATTACGAAAAGTTTCCCGAAATGCTGCAGTTTGTTTCGCAGGAAAGCGGCGACCACTTAGCCTTAAAGCCAGTCTCTTGCCCACACCACTCGCAAATTTTTGCAAGTCTACCACGTTCATATAAAGATTTGCCAGTCAAATATCTCGAAACCACCATGGTATACCGTGACGAGCGCAAAGGTGAGTTGGGCGGTCTCTCTCGTGTACGTGCTATTACTCAAGACGATTCGCACGTTTTCTGTACCGAGGACCAAATTGGCGACATCTTTGGTGAGCTCATAGAGTCTGCCAAGGATTTGTACGCCAAAATCGACATGAAGCTACATCTTCGTTTGTCCTTCCGTGACGACAAAGACGGTTATATTGGCACCCCCGAAATGTGGAAGAAGGCCGAGTCTGCCATCAAAGAAATGGCCGATAAATTCAAGATGGACTACTTTATTGGCATTGGCGAAGCCGCCATGTATGGTCCTAAGATGGATTTTATGGCGGTAGATGCTCTTGGTCGCGAATGGCAGCTTGCTACAGTGCAGCTAGATTATGCCTTGCCCGCCCGTTTCCATCTCGAATACACCGATGCCGACGGCACCAAAAAGACCCCAATCATGATTCACTGTGCACTTATTGGCTCTATCGAGCGCTTTATGAGCGTATATCTCGAACACACTGCTGGCTGGCTTCCACTCTGGTGCGCCCCAGAAAACGTCCGTATCCTTACGGTCAACGACCAAGTTTCCGACTATGTTACCAAAATCACCGCCGAACTTGACAAAGTAGTACTAGACGAACCAATCAAGAACAACAAATTGCGCTACTCAGTCGACGACAGCGCCGACTCACTAGGCAAGAAAATTCGTCGTGCTACCGAGCTTAAAATCCCAGTTGTCATTATCGTAGGAGCCAAAGATGCCGAAGAAAATATCGTCTCCTTGCGCTTGCGCGATAGGGAAGAAAAAATCAAGCTAAGCGAGCTTGCTGGGTTCTTAAAGGAACTTTAGTGAAGACCCCTACAATCATTATTTTGGGTCCTACTGGCTCTGGCAAAACCGGTGTCAGTATTAAAATCGCGAAGGCTATCGGCGGAGAGATTATCTCCGCCGACTCGCGTGCGATATATCAGGGTATGGACATTGGCACAGCCAAACCAACCCTGGAAGAGCAAGATGGCGTACCACATTACGGTTTGGATCTAGTGAAACCTGGCGAACGCTTCACTGTAGCCGACTGGAAGACCTACGCCGAGCGCACAATCGCCGAGATTAAAGCGCGTGGTCATGTTCCGATTATCGTCGGCGGTACGGGGCTCTATATCGATGCGCTAATTTACGATTACCATTTCCACGGCCCCACCGGCCACAAAATTGACGACATTGAACAAAAAAGTTGTTCAGACCGTACCGCTATAAAAGGCGAATACTTAATTATTGGTATTGAATGGTCAACACCCGAACTTCGCGACCGGTTACGCAAGCGAATTGAACAAATGTTTTGTCCAGCACTATATACAGAAGTTACACAACTAGTTAACCAATATGGTTGGGGCAGTGGTGCTATGAAAAGCGATATTTATGAATATGCGTGGAAATATTTGCAAGGCGAGTTGAGCCTAGAAGAAGCCAAAACAAAATGTTTTTACGAAGATTGGCACCTTGCAAAACGTCAGCTTACATGGTTCAAACGCAACCAAAATATTATATGGATGCCACTTGAAAAAGTTTATCCATTTGTGCTAAAATATAATCAAGATGGTAAAAGAAAATAGTACACCCACCGAAAAATTATTTGGCTCTAAGACTCGTGCCAAGCTACTCAAACTATTTTTTGAAAATCCAGAAAAGTCCTTCTATGTCCGAGAAATGACTCGCGTTATCGACGAGCAAATCAATTCAGTACGGAGGGAACTGCTAAATCTCGAAAGTATCGGTATTATTAAAAACGAGACATTTGACAACAAAATATATTATTCAGCCAATACTAAGCACCCATTTACACATCCACTCAACGAAATTTTCACTAAAAGAGTTGACCTCTCTCGTGATAAAGATGTTCACGAAAGCACATGGGAAGAATATATTCGTCCGGTCAAAAACTATCTGGCAGGCCTCGTGGTTACCAACCGTCTCCCAGGGCAAGATGGTATCGACTTACTCATCATCGGCAATGATAAAACCAAAAAGCTCACGCATTGGGCCGAGGTAATCGAGAAAAAGCTGGGTAAGCCCATTAACTATGTTATTATGTCGGTGGATGATTTTACATATCGTCGCAGCGTCAAAGACCGTTTCATTAGTGAAATTCTCGAGATGGAAATTACCGAAATCGTAGATCCAGAAAAAATAATAAAGTAAAGGAGTACCATGTTTGAATTAGAAAGCAAAAACCAAGACGAGATCATTATCTCCACCAAAAAGTGTGCCATTAAAATTAATGTTGCAAATGGTGTGATTGACGCCAACTTATCAGTTGGCACTATCGACGGACCATGTGAAGCCGAAATTGGTGACGCTACCATCCGTGGTATTGCTACCGAGTCCGGTAAGACCATCTACGACGTCGAAATTGGCGGTATCCATGTGGGGATACTTGGCGGAATAGAAGAAAACCTTGATGATCTCGTGGCAGACATTCTCTGCACGTCTAGCGTCCGTGCTATTCGTGAGCTCGAACCAAAGTTAATTATCGCCATGGGGAATGTCGACGGCATGGTATCCGACCTCAAACTTTCAGCTCGCACCGAGAAGAAACTCAAAATTAAGTCGCTCGACTCGTTGCCGGCTTCCAAAGAGGTGGTAGTACTAAGCTAATGAATATCAATATTGGCTACACACTGTTAATTCTCGCAATTGTTTTAGGTTCAGTTATTTTACATGAGTTATCGCATGGTGTTATGGCGTATCTGCTTGGTGACCGTACCGCCAAGGATGCAGGTAGGCTCACCCTTAACCCTCTGAAACATATCGACCCGTTCATGTCGATTCTTGTGCCAATGATTTTGTATTTGTTGCATGCTCCGGTTTTTGGTGGCGCCAAGCCTGTACCTGTTAATTTTGCCAGGCTCAAATGGCGTGAGTGGGGAATGGCGCTCGTTGCTTTGGCGGGGCCACTTACCAATTTCTTCATTGCGCTTATTGCCTTTTTGATAGGGCATTTTACCGGCCTCATGTATGGTCACGGTGGAGAACTGCCGCAGTTTATCTTTACCGAATTGGTATATATTAATATTGGTTTCATGCTGTTCAATCTTATTCCCATTCCGCCGTTAGATGGGTCACGTATTCTCTATGCCATCTCTCCCGATTTTATCCGTACTTTTCTTGATAGTGTTGAACGCTATGGCGTTATTATCGTATATGTCTTAATATTACTCTTTGGTGAAGTATTTTCCTCGCTCATGGTAAATGGTATGAACGGGATTATAGATTTCTTCTATCTTATAGTTGGAAGATAAAATCAGCCCTGTCGTTGAGATTCTCTCTGTAAAGATACCCCGTAACTTTACAAAGAAGGTATCATGAGGTATAATTAAATTAGCCCTACCGGCAGCATGATTTTCCTGAATAATCATGTTTAAGGGATTTCGTGGCTTACATCCGTGGATGTATCGCATAAGATTTTACCCACCTTGTAAATAATACGGGGAAAACAGGTCGGCAGGGCAACATGGTGGGAATATGAAACAGAGAATTCGCGTTGTTGGCATTATTAGGTCTAAGGAGGGGGTGCTAATTTTTAAACGGAGTCATGGTCGCACTGAGGCTCCGATTTTTTGGGAGTTTCCCACTGGCAAAATCAAATTTGGCGAGCAGCCAGAAGAGGCCCTGGTCCGATCGCTCGCCGAGTACGCTGGTCTTACTGCGACCTCAGTCACAATCAAAGATGCAATTACCTTTCTTGCCCTAGAAGGTGCCAGCCGGCTTAGTAACCTTTATATTGTTTACGAAGTGTCTGTAACGGAGGGTGCAAAACCCATTCCGCGCGATCGTTATACGGCTTACAAATATATCAAAGATTTTACTGCTGCTAATGTGCGCCTTAACGAAGCAAGTATCTCTGTATTTGAGATTATTGAAGGCAAAATCGCATCTAGCCGCACTGCTTCGCGCGATACGGCTAGCGCAGTAACGATTTACGTAGATGGCGCCTCTCGTGGTAATCCTGGGCCGTCTGGTATCGGTTATCGTATTGTGGATGTTGATGGACGCGTACTGGAGCAGGGTGGGGAATTTATTGGTTTTGCCACCTCTCGCGTGGCCGAGTATTATGCTATGAAAAATGGTATCGAACATGCTGCCAAAATGGGCCTTAAGACCGCCAGATTCATTTCAGACAGCCTAATGGTCGTAAATCAGCTAAATAACGTCTATGCAGTCAAAAATCAAGACATATTGCCAATCTATGATAATATACAGCGTCTGCTTGCCGGGTTTGAATCGGTGTCGTTTACGCACGTCCCCCGCAGCGAAAACGCCATAGCTGATGAGGAAGCCAACAAAGCTATTGACGAGATCCTAAAGAGGTGATATTATTAAGGGGAGCCGTAAAGATAATCGCCTAGGTTACTAGGAGGAAAGTCCGGGCAACAGAGAGCATGGTAGTCGCTAACAGCGACCGTCCGT
>CAZHTQ010000034.1:0-8092 GCA_964535375.1 uncultured Candidatus Saccharibacteria bacterium
ATTCTTTATAATCTCCGCATACTATTTTGACGTTCTTTAGTTTTTTAGAAACGGCCAGTAAGTTTTCCTTATTACATATTTGCGGATTCTTATATGAGCCAACAGGAACGTTAAAATCTCCTTTTTTATTAACGCGGTATAGCCCATTAAAACAAGTCCTATTAAGAAAAATCAGTAGAGCGGCTTTTTCGAACGGGCTATCAGGCTCGTATCCATGCTTTAAGGCATTGAATCTGTCGCGCTTTTGACGATAGCCGTCCGCTCTTTGCACCTTATCAAAACTTAAGTAGGCCTTTTCGACAGCCTCTAATTCCTCGATAAGGCCATCAACGTTATCGCGGATAGCAATATAGGTATCAATAAGGTCTTTGTTAATATCGCTAATATATACCTCATCTGGAGAGAACTTATTTAGAACATCGAACAATACGGCGCCACCACCTACGAAAGGCTCCGCATATTTAGTAATTGTCTTATCTTTTTCAAAAGGGTAATAAGCGCTAATTTCTTTGAGCAGTTGGCCTTTACCGCCAGCCCACTTTAAGAAAGGTTTAGCATCTAAATTATTTTTTGGGTTGTCTTTTTTTCTTGCATCTAGAGGTTTTAAGGCGTTTTCCGGAATTATCCATGCATTAGCTACAAATGTTGCACCCTCAATTCGGTTTTCAGAACAAAGAGTAGCGACTCTACGTTGCGAAATACCCCATTTTGTCGCAATATCTTTGGCCGAAACAAACGCCATATTTTCCTCCACAATTAACTAATACTTATATTATACCAAATCTGGAACAAAACTGGATCTAAAAATGGCGATTTTGTTCTAGCCTCTAGTTAGCTTGCGAATACCATTTATTATTTGTTCTTGAACAGCAATATCGTTTTTGTTAGTTTCTGGGTTTGAGATGGAATTCCAGTTTAACAAATCTTCTCTTATGCTTTTTAATTCTTCTCCATATAGCTCTAGTAAGTGCAGCTCGGTCATCTTGTAGCGCTCCATTAGGGCATCTTTTTCAAATAATATGGCATCTTCTATTTCGGATGCTAGCTCTTTACTCCATTTAAGTAGGGTATTTTTGCTTACTCCTAATTGCTTTACGATGTTGTCATAGCTATTGCCTTTGGCTCTTAATTCTATGAATTTAGCTTGTTTTTCCACTTTGTTTTCCATGTATTTCTCCTTATAGTTCAAGGTGGAGTAGGCTATAACGATAACCTAGTATATAAATTCTTCTATTCTGGGGTATTTACTCCTTTCTAGTTCTTTAGGTTTAAACTCGTAATTTGGATGCAAAAACCACCAGTCAACAATGTAATAGATTAGTTCAGGTTTATTGTTGTTAGGCGCACCAAAAATAAAAGCCCCCCAGGGCTTATTTTTATGGTGTTAGATTCTTAGACCCTCTTGCGGCGGCCCAAGCCGGCACATCTACAAATCTATCTAGCGCCGTCACCAGTCGCACATCCTCGCCGTATGCACGCACATTTTTATTGTACAAATACGTAAGGCTACCTTGATATATCCCGATTGCCGGTACATCACTTACCCAATATTCTAAGAAAGATTCGTATTTTTTGGCACGTAAAGCATTATCTAATGTTCCCCTGGCACCGACGAGCAAATCGTCCACCAAGGCATTGCGGTAGTTTGACAAATTAAGCCCAGCTACGGTCGCCTGCGATGAGTGGTAATACGGCAAAAGGTCTGGATCCGCCCCCAACTCAATCTCATATATTAATATATCGTACGACCGCTTCGAAATCACATTTGCCACAAAATCTTGTGTTTCCTCGTAAGTCATCATGCCACAGTTAACGCCAAGCGCCGTAAGCTCACCACACATTTTGGCGGCCACTTCCGGCAAATAGCCACTATTTACTGTTGCAATATTGATATTGATGGGTTCTCCGCCAGCAATCTCGGCGATTTTGGCCTTAGCCGCGTCAAAATCATACGCCGGCAAAGCCGGATAATTTTCCAAAGTGATTTGCGAGCCAAGCAGCGGATAATCAAGTGCTACGTTTTCGGGTGAAACCGCACGCAAAGACTCTATGTTGATGCCAGTTCTAATTGCGCGGCGCAGTTCTACATTTTTAAGCGCACCATTTGTAGTGTTAAAAAATGCAAAAACTCCCGCGTCAAGAGGCGTAGCCGCTTTTATGAAAGACCTCGTAGTTACGCGGTCTACGTCGCTACCAGATAATTCTGCCGTAGCGGTTACTGCGCCCGCATTCATGGCTGCCACCACGCCCTCTTTGTCGGCATAGGCATGTATGCCAAAACTTGTAAGCATTGGCTTGCCACCATAATAATATGGATTAGCCGATAAATATATCACCACATCGTCGCTGGTTGACGAAGCCTGTGTCGCATTAAACATAAACGCTCCGCTCGTGACCGGCGCATTAGAAAACTCATCCTCTACCAAAGTCTTAAGACCCGAATCTTCCAGTTCGTGCTTTGGCACAACCGGGATTTCGAGCGCCGACTGAAAATCTGCGTATGCCGCTGGCAACGTAAAAACAATCTCTCCGGCCGCGTTTTCTTCAATCTTGATGTTCTCGAGATTTGCATCATATATAGAATTTACGGCTGGCGCTTGAATAAGCTCCAGTGTAAATATTACATCTTCATTGGTAAGTGGCTCGCCGTCGGACCATTTGAGATTGTCGCGTAGCTTCAAAGTCCACACTTTGCCATCGTCACTCACTCTTACCGACTCGGCCAATCCTGGCCCCACGTGCCCAGTATAATCATCTGTCACCAGTGTAGCGAACATTAGCCTACTCAAAGTTTTTTCACTAGATGTCGTAGCAAAAAGCGGATTCATCGAATTCACTCGCCCTACGGTCGCCTCAATATAGCTGCCACCCGCCACAAATGTGTCTTCGGCGTATGAACTTTCAAACCATATCATTTGCGCCACCGACAACGTAATAAGTGCCAGTACTAGCAGCGACCACTCAAGAATCAGCAACCGAATATTCTGAATATGTGACACTCGCTCAAAAACATTCTCTTTGATATGTTCTTTACCCTCTTCACTAACCTTAAGAGAGGTTTTGGAGAACCTCTTGATAAATTTTTGCCCACGCCGTTTTAGTGAATTTGCCATTTACGTCCTTATGCGGGGATAATTAGCAACCCCAATATAGATACTACAAATATTACCGAGGTCACAATTGTTGTTACGAAAAGTGATTTTTCTAGCCCGCGACGGGTGGTATATAGCTCGCCAGAAGCCCCAAAACCGGCGCCGAGCGATGCGCCACGCTGCTGCAATAATACCAACAAAATCGTCAGAAATGCCGAGATAAATGTGACAATTTCCAAGAAACTTCCTATTTGCATTTTAACTCCTTCTTCATCTATTTTAGCATACCTTTGCGTTTCAGTAAAGAATGATAAGTAATTGCAAACCTATGCGCCTCCTCATCAATTCTAGCGATTAGTCGTGCAATGTGAGAACCCGATGATAACTCTATCGCATCATAGCGAGGCGAGATATATACTTCGTGAGGGCTTCCGCAGGTTACGACCGAGGGATGAGGGGTCCGAGCCCCGTAACGACGGGCGCGAGGAACCCCGTCCCGAACGGAGTTTATATTCGCCTCGCTACAACGTGGTACTACCAGTACGATTCCCGCACTTTTTGAATGGTCGCCCGACTTGTTGCGGCCAATGACGGGTATATTATATGGTTCTACGAGCGGCAATATCGCATCCACTTGTCCTTCTCCCCCATCTAGCACGATTAAATCCGGATATTCCCACTCTGGGTGCTTGAGCCGCCTGGTAATCACCTCGCGCATACTTTTTAAGTCATCATTGGTCGAAGTACGTATCTTGAATTTGCGATATTCGCTCCTGGCCGACGCTCCGTTGATGAACACCACCATACTTGCTACCGTATTGGTGCCACTTTGGTGTGAAATATCATACCCTTCAATCCGCCGCGGCGGTTTTTCTAGTCCTAGCAATTTTTGAAGCTGTAGCAGTGCTTGGTCGCTTGAAATATCAAGAAACTCCTTGTCCGAAAATACAATTTTCTTTTTCAGCTCTTTCAGCCCAAAAAGTTGGTCGCGCGCTTCTGCGGCTAGCTCATACTCCCCCGCTTCAGCCGCCTCGCGCATAGTCTTGTCGAGCTCTTTCAACAATTTTTCGCGGTCGCCTTGCAAATACCGCATTAACTTGCGCAAGTTTCGCTTGTAATCCGCCGGCGTGGTCTTACCTATCTCAATGCCAGGTGTCAGTCCGAGATCCGTATCTAGAGTTTTGCGCCCGTCATAAGGTTTGATGTAGTATGGAAAAATCCGCCGGAGGCTGCGCACCGCCTTCTCCACCGCCGATTTGCCATAAAACGGCCCAATATAAGTCGCCCCATCATCAACCGGATTTCGCGTAAAAGTAATATAGGGCACTGCTTCGTTCATTGAAATGCGCACATATGACACGGTCTTGTCATCGCGAAGTAAAATATTCCACTTTGGCATGTATCGCTTAATCATCTCGGATTCAAGAAACAATGCATCCATTTCGGTGTCTACCGTAATCCAGTCGGTGTCGTTAATCTCGGCCACCAGCGCCTCAGTTTTTATATCCTTATGCGATTTTTGAAAATACTGCCGCACGCGATTTTTAAGCACCGCTGCCTTACCTACGTAAATTATCTCGCCTGCCGCATTTTTATGAAAATAAACCCCCGGCTCAACCGGAAGTTTATTTAGTTTTTGTTTCAGCCTCTCGTTCATACTTTAATTATAGCACACTTTTGCCAAAAAGTCAAGATGCTAACCCTTAAACTATTCTGTAGTGCCCTCTACCACCTCTACGGTTTCGCCTTCTACCACCGTGACGCTATCGCCATCTACGATTGGCGTCTGGTAAAACTGCGTAAGCAGCTGATTTAGCACTGTGCTATAATCGAGGTAACCTTCTGGCTCATTGATTATGATGCTGGTGGGGTAACTAATTGTAATATCGGCAGTGGCAGTTGCGGTATCGGTTAGCATTGAGAGATATACGCGAGTAAAGTTGTCCTTATCGTCAACCTCAACATAAATCGCCGGTAACATCTTGGTAATACTCGCTACATTATCGGCAGTCAAGTCGTTCAGCGTAGCGGCCTGTCCAGTGCAGGCGTTTAACGCATTAGCAAACCCACTTCCCGACATAGAGTTAATAAAGGCTGCAAGTTTGTCAGTGTCAAAACTCAGCCGATACAGAGTATCTTTCTTTGCTTTGAGCGCCAAATTTTCTGTTGAGTAGGTTACAAATGGATTGGCATTATATTTCGCTACAAAATCGCTGCCGTACTCATTAAGTTTCCCCGCCACACCGATCAAGCACATAGTGGTAGGCTCTATGTTTATTACGTTAGTAGTGTTACTAAAAGTGCTGGCCGGAATCCTAATCCACTCATCATCTATCACCTCAAACACGCCCAGCGATTCCAAAATCGTACTGGTAGGTATGGCCGTGGTTACGGTTTCACAATTAGTAGCGCCACTTTCGTCGGTTACACAGTTGGTTTCAGTGGTTACTTCACCAGGGGTATTTAGTATTGGAGGTTTGTAGTTATCTAGAGCGTCTTTAATGCCGGTCAGCTTAAGATATAGATCGCCGTCAGCCGTATGCACCTCGCTCGCGTCAAACATAAACTCGCTTTCGTCTGCCATGGTGGCAGTAACTGTGGCATTTACGTAGTTTTCTCCATTCTTATTATCAATCCCGGACCCAAAAACCACCTCTAAACTAGAAACTGGTGAAGCCTCGTCGCTCGGCGTAGCGGTAATGGTGCCAGTGAGGGCAACTTTTTCGGGTGCACCTGACATTAGTTTTGAAATTGCCGCCGGCACCCGGTCGCTAGTCTTAAACGGGTTGATAATAAGTATTGCCGCAACTGCCGCACCTATCGCTACAAGTAGTAGCAATACGGCGATAATAATCCCAACTTTACTTTTCTTTTTGACTGGCTCTACTACCGATCCTTTAAGCTCTGGCTCGGGCTGTTGCTCTACTCGCTGCATTTGCGCTGGCATCGGCTGCATTTGTGCAGCTTCTGTCGCCTGCGTTTGCGTAGCTTCTATCGGCTGCATTTGCGCTGGCATCGGCTGTGCTTGCGTAGCCTCTACTGGCATCTGTTGTACAGTATCGTATTGCTGTATAGTTTCGTCATACTGGGCTGCGTTCATGTCGTACTCGGCCGGACCAGCTACGTATTCTGTTTGCTCTGCCGCATACTGTTCTGCCACGTAAGTATTTGGCTCTGGATTAAGTGGATTCGGGGTTCCATTAGCTGCACCTAGCGTCTCACCACCTGCTGTATTCGGCATGGTACCGCTCGCATTTGGTGTATTTGGCGTGCTGCCCGCTTGGGCTGGCGCGGCACCCGGCACTACTCCTGGATTATCGTTCATATTAACTCCTATTTTAATATTCTTATGCCTATTTTACCACATTTATGCTAAAATTAATATATGGATAATTTTGTAATTTCAAATATCAAAGCTCGTCAAGTTCTCGACTCCAGGGGTAATCCTACAGTTGAGGCGGAGGTTTTTCTTGAAAACGGCGCGTTTGGCCGGGCCATTGTGCCCTCTGGTGCTTCTACTGGCACCGGGGAGGCTTTGGAACTCCGAGATGGTGACCCACAGCGCTATGGAGGCAGAGGCGTCTTAAAAGCCGTCTGGAACGTTAATTCTAAGATTAAAGATGTATTAGTTGGCAACTCTTCCGACCAAGGTGTAGTAGATCGCCTACTCCTGGATCTTGATGGCACTGACAACAAATCGTCACTAGGTGCCAATGCTGTGCTCGCAGTTTCTCTTGCTACCGCCAAAGCCAATGCACGCGCTTACCGTCTGCCGCTTTATCGCTATATTGCCGAGCTCGCCGGCACCACTGGCGAAATGTCTATCCCCATGCCCATGATGAATGTCATGAACGGTGGTGAGCATGCTAGTTGGGCTACAGATTTTCAAGAATATATGATTATTCCCCACTCTGCAGGTAATATTGCCGATGCCGTACGTATGGGTGCTGAAGTTTTTCATGTCCTCAAAAAGGTTTTGGAACGTCACGACTATCCTACTACGGTCGGTGACGAAGGCGGCTACGCGCCCCGTGTACGCGAGGGCAACAATGAGCCGCTCGATCTTATTCGCGAGGCGGTTGAGGCGACTGGCTATGAGTTTGGCAAGGACATTTGCATAGCCATGGATATTGCCGCAAGCGAGTTTTACGTAGCCAAAAAAGATCCTAATCCGCTCTACGCCAATGGCCACTACGAGCTTCGCACCAATGGCGACTGGAAAACTGCCGACGATATGATCAACTGGTACGAGTGGATTATCGATAACTACCCAGTAGTTTCTATCGAAGATGGCCTCGCCGAAAACGACTGGGCGAACTGGCAAGTGATGACTGGGCGTCTCGGTAATCGTGTGCAGCTCGTAGGTGATGATTTGTTTGTTACAAATACCCGCTTGCTTACTCGCGGTATAGAGGAGGGTGCCGGTAACGCGATTCTTATAAAGCCCAACCAAATCGGTACTCTCAGCGAAACCATCGCCGCCGTACTTCTGGCTCGTCGTGCTGGCTATCGTACGGTTATGTCGCATCGCTCTGGCGAAACCGAAGACGTTACTATTGCTCACCTTGCGGTAGGTCTTGGCACTGGGCAAATCAAGACCGGCTCCCTTTCTCGCAGCGAGCGCATCGCCAAGTATAACGAACTCATTCGCATCGCCGAGTCCAACTCTCGTCTCGGCCTCGTAAACCCATTCTAGCCCCGCAAGATCAAAACGTGCTGCGTCATATGTCCGTAGCACGTTTTTTATTAAAATCAATATTGATTTTAATAAAAAAGTGTGAAATAATTGAATTGTTATATTCAAGTTACAGTCACTGTCATCAAATTGGCTCGAACATTATTAGAGAAATCATATATTTTTATCCAAGGCAAAAACGGCATCAGGAGGTTTTCAGCATTGGATAATCGGGCCCTAGGCTTTGACTCAATGACTTGAATATAACACCCTCGTGGTGCCGTTTTTGTATGGGACCCTAGTTACAAAGACGGCGCCACGCAAT
>CAZHTQ010000035.1:0-8031 GCA_964535375.1 uncultured Candidatus Saccharibacteria bacterium
TCTGGAACGAATGGGAAATCGCCGAAGACGGCACCTATATGGGGCGCAATATCAACGAGCTTTTTAAGAAAACCCATCCCGAAGAACCAACCACTGACTTTGCTCACACCATTGGTACCGCCTACGGCTGGATTGTGCGTCGCTACGATCTCGTAAACAACCTTATCGAAACCCTAAAGAAGAATCCAGGCAATCGCCGCATGATTATGAGTCTTTGGCAAAACGAATGGCTACCTACTGCCGCCCTACCTTCTTGCGTTTGGAACTCTCAGTGGAATCTCATTGATGGTAAACTCAACCTCTTAGTCACTTCGCGCTCTACCGACGTACCGCTAGGGCTACCATTTAATATTTCGCAGTATGCTGTCCTCTGTCATCTCATCGCGCAGTGTGTAGATGCAAAACCTGGCCTCTTTACTTTTATCACCAACGATGCCCATATCTATGTCAATCAAGTTGACGGTATCCGCGAGCAAATCGCCCGCTACGACACGGCCATCAAGGATGGTTCACTTCCGCCCACACCTAAGCTCTGGATCAACCCAGATATCCACGAATTCGCCGATTTTGATTCCTCTCGCGACCTCAAAGACATCAAGCTCGAAAATTACCAACATCTAGGGGCCATCAAAATGCCCATTACGGAGTAACTATGATCAGTCTAATAGCAGCAATAGGTAAAAATAACGAGCTGGGGTCGGGCAACGATCTAGTTTTTCATATCAAAGAAGATATGCAGTATTTTAAGCACACCACTATGGGGCATCCTATTTTAATGGGGCACAAGACTTTTGACAGCATTGGTCGCGCCTTGCCTGGTCGTACCAATTTTGTCGTCACCCGCCATTCAGAATCATTACCAGATACCATCGAGCCAGTCCGCGACTTACGTCAGTTCCTAGAAAGTTGGCGAGATTCTGCAGAGGAACTTTTTGTCATCGGTGGCGGCATGGTCTATTTTGAGGCTTTGCCTTATGCTAAGCATCTCTATCTCACCGAGATCGACGCCCCCGCCCCCGATGCCACAGTATTTTTCCCCACTTTTGACAAATCCAAATACTCCCGCGAAATTATAAAGAAAGGTTTCGAAAATGATCTAACATTTTCCTTTGTTAAATACACGCTAATTTAATCCGGAGGGGTGACGGGCGTGGAAGGGTTCCCATGAAACTCCCGAAGGGAGGACGTCATGGGAGGGAAAACGCCCGGCAGGACCCCTCCAAAAAAAGGAGTTTTATGAAAGATTTAGTTTTTGAGTTAATTGAGGAAGAGAAGATTCGCCAAAGTGAAGGCCTAGAGCTGATCCCAAGCGAAAATTACGTTTCAAGTGCCGTCTTAAAAGCCATGGGTAGCATCCTCACCAACAAATATTCTGAGGGCTACCCCAGCTTCGAAGGCATACCAGGCTGGGACGAAGCCAAAATTGCGTCAAGTGTTTTGCCAAATTACCGCTATTACGGCGGGCAAACCAATATCGATCGTATTGAGCGTCTCGCAATTAGCCGCGCCTGCGCACTTTTTCATGCTGACCACGCCAATGTTCAACCTCACTCTGGCGCTCAGGCCAACACGGCCGTTTACTTTGCCTGGTGTGAGCCTGACGACACCATCCTCGGCATGAGTTTACCAGCCGGGGGCCACCTTACCCACGGTGCACCAGTCACTTTGTCTGCACATATTTATAACTTTGTCGGCTATGGCGTTACCGATACTGGCGACATCGACTACGCCGATTTAGAAGAAAAAGCCTTGAAGGTAGATCCTAAAATTATCCTCGTAGGTTATTCCGCTTTTATGAAAATCCCCGATTTTGCCCGCGTCTCCGCCATTCGCGACAAGGCCGCCGCTAAATTCGGCCACGAAATACTCTTAATGGCAGATATGGCACACGTTGCTGGCCTCATTGCTGGCAAAGTCCATCCAAATCCCCTTGACTTTGGTTTCAATGTAATGACCACCACCACCCACAAAACTCTTCGCGGCCCGCGCGGTGGATTAATTCTGAGTCGCGGAGTCGTATCTTCGCCATTAAAAAAACCAGAGCATTCGCTCGCCAACATTCCCACCCTTATTGACCGCGCTGTTTTTCCTGGCACTCAAGGCGGCCCACTAGAACACATCATCGCCGCTAAAGCCGTTGCTTTCCATGAAGCCATGCAGCCCGAGTTTAAGACGTACGCTGAGTGTATCGTGCAAAACGCCAAGGCTCTCGCCGCCGCACTTATTTCCCAAGGTTTCATCCTCCAGGGTGGCGGCACCGATAATCACCTTATCCTTATTGATGTTCAGCAATCATTTGGCTTTGACGGCAAGCTCTACGAGCGTGCTCTCGACAAAGTTGGGCTTACTCTCAATGCCAACTCATTGCCTCACGACAAAGGCGCCGCTTTCCGCCCCTCTGGCGTACGACTCGGCACCCCAGCCATTACTACTCGCGGCCTAGGTGAAAAAGAGATAGTAAAGCTCGCCACCTGGATGCGAAAACTCGCCGATATATGTGTCAAAGCTGGCAGTGAAGATGCCCTCGCAAGTTACGGCACCGACCTTACCGCAATCCATGCCGAAGTCACCGCCCTTGCCCGTGAGTTCCCTGTTCCAGGCATTTAATCCCAAGTTTGTTAAATTACCCGATAAATCACCATTTTTACCAGTTTAAGCATAAGCGGCCTTGACATTTTTTACAAAGTGTGCTATAATTAAAATAAGATTGGGTTTGGGAGAAAATCAATCTGTAATTTAAAAAAAGGAGGGCTTTACAATGAAAAAGCTCAACGTTCGCATCGTTTCCCTCGCGCTTTCCCTGGTTATGCTGTTTTCCCTCTTGGCACCCGCCTTCGCATCTTGGCAAGGTGTAGCCATCAACGAGGACGGCACCACCACCATCAGCACGCACATCATCACCCCCAGCAAGAACTGGCAGGGTGGCTGGTTCACCGACTGCGATTCTGTCGCGATCAACACCGCCGCCGAGCTCGGCGTGGTGAAGGGCAACGGAGACGGTACTTTCCGCCCGTTTGCCACCCTTACCCACGCCGAATGGGCGCAGATGTTGTTCAACCTCTTCGCCGAAGAAGAAGTTGAACCCCGCGAGGCGTGGTACACCCAGGCCATGGCCTGGCTCGGTGATGATGCAGATCCTAACGAATCCGCACCACTCGAGTGGGTCTACGTCACTCTCTACGCACTTTGGTGCGAAGGAGAGGGCACGGAATTCGACTTCACCCAGGCCATTGCATGGGCCACCGAACGCGATTTTGGTCCCTACGGGTCTTGGCGGCGCTTCTCGATCGGGAATTACATCTCCCGCATCGAGGCGGTCGAGCTCGTAGTCGGGCTCTGCGAACTCTCCTAGCACATTAAAAAACGCTCCTACGGGAGCGTTTTTTAACAACCTAAATTTCGACAAATCCTATTATAACTCACTTTATTACGAACGTCTATACTTTTTTCCAAAAATGTGCTAAAATATACATATGGGGTAGTAGCTCATCTGGTAGAGCGCAGCATTCGCATTGCTGAGGTGGTCGGTTCGAGTCCGATCTACTCCACCAAACAGTTTATAAAATAATTCGCAATCTATTCCTACTCTTTGCGATTCTGTTAAATCCCTCGTTAAAAAAGAAGGCTATTTTTATGCCATTTTTGCGACAAAAACATACCAAAAGTCAGTATTTTACCTCTATAATTTTGTCGGTTAAATCCCCTTGCTAATCTCTCTCGCAAATTATCACAAATGGTTCCATATAGCCACCGTCTTTATCTATATATTTTTGCATACGTATGCTAGTAGGTTTTAAGTGGGATTTCACAATCAGGGAAATTACATCTTCTATCTTCCATTTAAACCACCATATCATGTTGTCTTCTATTGGGCCACCTTCTGGTTGATAGCCATCTTTCTCATAACAAGTGTTGGTAAATACTAACAAAAATTTACCGTCATCAGCTAGTAGATTATGTACCTGTTTTAGAAAATCTATCAACATATCTTTGTTGAGGTGTTGTATAAGGTGAATTGCCAAAACACCGTCAAAGTCGTTAGCCTCCAATTTATCTAGTTCGGTTGCTCCAATTACGAGGTTATTGGCCTTTAGACATTTCTTCTTCACAATCCGAATCATCTCATCGGATAAGTCGGTGTTAGTGACTTGATACCCGTCATCCAATAGGACTTTTGAAACATCACCATGGCCACAGCCAACATTCAAAATTTTTTTGCCGTCTAACGAATCAATGAAATCTTGCCAAGAGCCTGTATCAATTAAAATCCGTAAATCGTGAAGTCCATCCTCATAAAGCTCGCCAAGCCGGTTATAACAAATTCTATTTGTTTCAATAACAAAGTCCTTATTGTCATTCTTATTCATATTTTTAATTATACCATTTTTATATCAGACACTTAGTAATTTCTGCAGTTTTTCCCGTATGCCCTCCTTATATGTTGTCAATACCTGGTGAATTAAGCCCCACCAGATTATATATAACTCGGCATTTTGGCCGATTTTTTAGTGATAAATATCTGTTAAGTACCTTGCGGTAATAGTATGCAATTTTGGGCTATTTTTACAGCAAAAAACTGCAAAAAATACGCATTTTAACTCTGTTAAAATGTTTGTTAATACCCTAAACAATTTGGTCTAGTTTTTCTAAAAAAAGAGCCCCCGGCTCTACCCACACTGGTTGTGTGGAAGTCGGGGGTTTGGGAAATTATATTCTATATTTTATTTCCCTTACTCTAATGTCCTGAGCGGTACGCGGATCTCCGTCTGCTCTGTCGCAGCATTTCACTCTCAGATTAAAGCACTTCTTAAAAGCAGGCTTTTTTAAGGCCTTGATGATGGTTGCGTCTTGTTCGACATTGCAGAGGGGAAGATATTTATAATCGCACACTTCGCCCATTTGACAGTAGCCATTCAGGTTACACATGAATTGATTTTCGCCGCAGTAGTCATCTTTAATGATGCCATACACATCAGTCAATGACATTAACGTTGCTACAGCTACCATCTGATGATACCCAGCGTTGTACTCCTTCTTGTAAGCGTCCAAGAAATTTTGGACATATTCTTCCCAAACTTCTATGCTGCCTCCAGTAGAAGTACCATACCACGCATAATGCGCAGTTACACGACCCGACACGAGAAGATTATCGCAACGATGTGCGATTTTTCTCAGTCTTTTCTCTCCGAAATACATACCTAATGTTTTTGTCATAGCATTGCCCTCCTTTATTATTTACTGCCGCTATGTAAGATAATGTATTTAGCCGCTCTTTTTCTTAAGCTGCTAGCGGAATCGCTATTGATACCGTAACTTAATTATATCATACACGCCTATTTTTGTCAATACTTTTTATACTTTCTATGTAGCCTATTAAATAAATAATAATATTTATTTAACATCTAAAAGTTCATCATTGACATATACAAAAATAATTATAAACTACTTATTCTTGTTTTAATTTCTTTTTTATATAGTGTTAATACCTGCCCAATTCGCCCCCCACCATAAGGTTTATAAAATAATTTTCAACTATTCTGTAACCTATAAATATCTGTTAAATCCCTAACCTTGCATTTTTATCATACCATTTTCGGCGATTAAATAATCTTTGCCAATAATTTTTAGCGGGTTGTCATCGTTTACGATTATTGCTGCTTCATCTGATAAAGCATAGACTGGCAAGTCAGTTAGCTTGGACGCGTCTCTCACCTCTTCTTTATCGAATTTGTAGAAACCACGCAGGTGCGGCAAAAAAATGATAGGCACAATGTCCATATAATGGTCAGTTTCACGCTTTTCTTTATAAATCGCTTTTTGTGTTTCTTCTGATTCTTTATGACACAAGACACAAGACCCAGCAGAACTTCCAACCCAAACCTTTTCTGCTAAGATTTTAGGCAATATTTTATCGAAGCCAGTCTTAATAAATATGTTGGCCAAATAGTCTGTATTTCCTCCGAAACAATACACTAAATCAGCCGCCGCAATATGTTGCTCTATATAGTTTAATGGGTGAGCTTGAATGTCGATAAATTCCATGTTGCCACCAATAATTCCAGACAAGTGCTGCAATTCCTCTACGAACCAACGATGATCGCCGGATTCGCCTTTGATTGCCTCATTAACAATGGCAATATTGATGTCCTTACGATTTTTCCCCACTAAATCCTCGCAGGTCTTAATAATCGGTTCAGTAGATAATCCCCAGGATCCTAAAATAATTTTCATATACTCATTATATCATATTCGCAATTCTGTAGTTCTCCCTGCAGGTCTTTTCTATACGCTGTTAAAACCTGGCATATTACTCCCCACCAATCGGGTTATAAAATTGTTTTCAACTATTTCACAACCTGTAAATGTCTGTTAAATCCCCAGCAATTTGGTCTAATCAATGTGGCTTAATATTTCTTCGAATTTATTAAAGCCACTCTCTGAATTAAGATGACCACCATCCTTTATGACAATCTGTTTGTCAGCAATGGTATCGGCAAATTGTTTTTCGACGTCAAACTTTACATATGGGTCATTATCTGAATAGAAACAGACGATATCATCACAGTACTTTTTTACGTCTTCAAGATTATCAAAATACATTGGTTCGTTTACTGCGTCATAGTCGGAATTAATCCCTAAATAATTATTAAAACCGCAGACGAAAATGAGTTTTTTAACTCTTATATCATTCCTGATTAGATATTTGCAAACAAAGACTGGAGCAACACTATGGGCAATGATTATAGTATTTTTATCAATTACCAGTTTATCTAGCTCATTACTCCAAGATTCAAAATTTTGTTTTCCGACACCAACTGGCATTTGTGGAGCAGAAACTTGCTTGCCCTTACTTTGCAATTCTTTCTTTAACCATGGGAACCAATTTCCTTTATTAGACCCAAAACTTCCGTGTAGAATTACATACTTTTCCATATAGTGTTATTATACCATTTTTGATATACCGTTAAAACCTGGCGAATTAAGCCCCACCAGATTTTATAAAACTCGGCATTTTTGCCGATTTTCTAGTGATAAATTTCTGTTAAGTATCTTACGACAATAGTATGCAATTTCGAACCATTTTTACGTCAAAAATCATACTTTTCCACAGATAATCACTTCCTCAATCCATCACTTTGAACCCAAGAATCAAATAAATTTTTATCTGGTTCTATATACTCATAATCTAATAATGGTTTATAATTGTCAATTTTATTAATAGCTTCGCTTAAAACTTCTTCTTTAGTCTTTTCATAAATATCAATAACTATTTCATTTGGCAATAAACTTCTATTTTTTATTTTTTCATTAGAGTTTACTACATTTTCAATATCATATAAACCACCTTCATTATTGTTTCTATAAATCATTTGGTTTTTTATTTGCTCTGGATTACTAGATATAAGTTTTAATATAACAAAACTGTATCCTTTAAATATTATTGGTAATTCTCTTATTCTTAAATCGTTAAAATCTAAAGCTATAATATTTTCAAATCCTTTTGCATGGAAAAATTTAAGTTGTAGAATAACATTATCAAAACAAGTTTCTTCTTCAAATGCTCCTTTGTCTTCACAAGTATCAGGAACCGAGAATTCAGGTACCATATTTTGTTCGAAATAAACCCCTTTATAATGTTCAAATAAGCCTTTTGCTAAAGTTGTTTTACCAACCCCACTAGGTCCTATAATAAATATATAATCTTTCATTTTAATCACCAACCTATAACAATTATACCATGAAAATCAATATTCTAAGGTGTTAGACATCGTTAAAGCCTAATAAATAAAGCCCCACCAAAAGGAATATAAAGCCGATTTTTCGGCATTTTTTTCTGTAGAAAGCTGTTAAAACCCTTACATTTTGGCCTACTACATACTTCCCAAACATAAGAATTTTGTGCTATAATTATAATAACGCAGGTTAAAATATATTTAAGGAGATTTATGAGCCAAGTTAAACAAAAGGACAAATTATTAAGAATAATAACATGCTTTGCTGTGGCAATTCTAGCGTTGTCAAATATTTACA
>CAZHTQ010000036.1:0-8017 GCA_964535375.1 uncultured Candidatus Saccharibacteria bacterium
TACGCTGTATCGCCGACAACTCCATGCAGACATTTGACTCTACCGCCGCTTCCTCTCTCGCCATCAACGAATCCCTCCAACTCCGCGACGAGCGTGATGGTAAAACCTACTGGGCAACCAAACTCGCCGATGGCAACGTCTGGATGACTCAGAATCTAGACTTTGACATCACCGGCCCATTAGATTCCACTACTACCAATCTCACCGTCTCCGGCGAAGCTCCATATGTTACAGACTACACCAAAGATAATACCACCGGTATAATCACCTGGACTCCAAGCGCCACCACCGTCTCCGCCCCTGCGATAAACCAATCATTCACCTGGAGCAATAATCCAAACAGCTCACAATCAGTAGACCTTGGCGACTGGTACTACCGTAGTGATTACTACAACAATGATGATTGTGGTGAACAGGGTTGCAATTATCACACAGGTAATGCTGGTAGTCAATTCTCACAAACCCCAGGTGCCAATGGCGCACATAGTCATGTAGGCAACTACTACAACTGGTCTGCTGCGGTAGCATCTAGTAACACTAGCGGTTACGACAGTGGTAACGCAGTAAACTCCCTCTGCCCAGCTAATTGGAACTTACCAGTAAACGGTATGTATGGTACATTAAACTCATTATATAATCCAAATATTACTACTGCTACAGAACTTGGTTCTACTGCTGCTGCAGATAAAGCTTTACTTGCTGCGCCTCTCTACTTTGTCCGGGCTGGCGACGTCTGGTCATCTGCCCTTCACAACGCAGGGCGCTACGGGTTCTATTGGTCTAGTACAGTCTATAGTAGCTCCAGCGCGCGCATCCTGGAGTTTCGTAGCTCTGGTGTCTGGCCCGCGAACGGCAACAACAGGGTCGGCGGGGGGTCATTGCGCTGCGTACTCCGTACTAATTAAATCATAGTCAAAATAATTCCTGGAAACCGCGCCTTTCAGGAATTATTTTGTACAGTCTTTGCTGGACTTTCTTAAAGAAAGTCCAATGATCCGCTGCCTCCTCCGCACCGAGTAGATAGTAATCCAAAAACTTCCGAGAACTCATTTCTCGGAAGTTTTTACTATGAGAGTCAGATCAAAAATACAAAATATCTTTTATTTGTCATAAATAGGCTGAAAATCTGAGAAAATAGTGATGGAAAGCCGGTACTGCAATACCGGAAGGATTCCATCAAATTATTTTCTCAGATTTTCACCAAGACAGATAAAAGATTTTTTGTATTTATTTCTGATCCTTTTTCTATCTCGGCGTGACGCGAAGGGGGATGAAAAATATATGGTTTGAGTTATTTCTCGCTTTTCATTGTCGGAAACGGCACCGCTTCCCTACCTGGCACACCTTCGAGTAACCAGAAATTACGCTCGCTATTGCCCCATCCGCAAGCCGGCGGCATGCCGTATTCGAGCATCTCTACAAAGTCCATGTCGAGCATCTGTGCCTCATCATCACCCGCATCACGTGCCGCTTGTTGCTCGCGGAAACGCTCCAACTGGTCTAACGGGTCGTTCAGCTCCGAGAATCCATTGCCCATCTCGGTGCCAGCAATTACCGGATGAAATCTCTCGGTCACCAGCGGATTCTCTGCGGACTTCTTCGCGAGCGGCGACAACGAAAGCGGCTCCTCGATCACCCAGTACGGCCCCGCCGAGGTCTTACGAATTAGCTTCCACACGTGATCGATGAGATGCGGCGTGGTTGCCTCATAGTTTGTCTCCACTCCGTTTTCTTTCAAAATCCGGACCAGCTGTTCACGGTCTGGATTAAACACATCCACTCCGTACCTATCTCGTAGCAAATCGGCATATTTGTATCGCGGCCACTCGCAGTCTAGGTTGATGTCAAACCCGCTCACGTGAAATTTCAAAGTCCCCCAAGTCTCACGGGCTACGTATTTGATCATTTCTTCGTAGAGTTTCATGCCGTCTTCGTAATTTTCGTACGCGGCATACGACTCAAACGCGATATGCTCCGGCAGATGCTCATCATCGATGCCCTCGTTGCGAAACCTCGGCCCAATATCATAGACCTTCTCAAATCCACCGCCGAGCAATCTCTTCAGAGGTAGCTCATGCGAGATGCGCAAATAGAAATCTTCATCAAGCGCGTTCATGTGTGTCACAAAAGGTGTCGCGTCCGCCCCACCAGTCGTGTGCTCGAGCACCGGAATATTTACTTCAACGAACCCATGCGCGTTCATAAAATCGCGCGTTGCCTGCCAAAACCGAGACCGCCGCACCAGCCGCTCGCGCACTTCTGGGTTTACATTCATGTCTACATAGCGCCGGCGATACCGCTCCTCTTTATTGGTAAACTTCTCTGGTAGCGGCCGCAGAGTTTTTGTGAGCAATCGCACAAAGTTAGCAAATACCGAAATCTCCCCCGTCTGCGACTTATCTACTACACCCCGCGCCTCTACAAAATCACCGTTGTCAAGCAATTTTACGTCACGCGCGCCCAGCATCCCGGTCGGCGTCTCGTCGCCTGTCGCCTTCATGAAAATCTGCACTTCGCCACTAACATCGCGCAGCTTCAAAAACACCAGTTTTCCAAACGACCTAATCGCCACAATGCGCCCCGCCACGCACACTTCTTGCCCCTGTTTCTCGTCAAAATGATTCACCACGTCGCAAATCATCGTATTCCGCATGGATTTTGACGGATACGGCTCAATTCCTCGCTCGCGAAGCTCCTCTAATTTTTTTAATCTTTCGTTTCGGTAATCTTCTAACAACATGCCACTATTATAACATAAAACCCCATAAAAATACACCTCCAGCTCCTCGCGACTGGACAAAAAAGCAAAAGTATGATATAATGGTATAGATATGCCCTAAATCTCAAACTAGGGCTATAGAATTTTTACATGTCTAGTTAAGGGGGACAACTATGAAAAAACTGTTTGAGATGATCAGAGAGGCAAGAGAAAGGTTAAACAGAAGTCTAACGCCATTGCAACGTTTGGCCTACGTCTACGTGATACTCTGCGCTTTCTGGATGCTGATGCTCCCGTTTTGGGATGCGGCCGCTAACCAAACGCCAGAGCCATCGAGCGGGGACGTCGAGTCACTCGAAAAATCCATGTCAGACCAAGTGTCGGAGCAACCTACTGCCTTTCCGGCAAGTGATTTTCTGGCAAACAAGATGGCAACCAAGTACGAACTTGGCACTTGGGACGGAAAGTTCGTCCGTTCTACGGACGGCGCCCATTGCGCAAGTATCGATGAACGCGGTGAACTTTGGGTGGACTGTGCCAAAACCGGCATCTATCTTGGCACTTATGTACCAAGCATGTATCGCAAGTATTGGTCTATCTACTTGGACGACGTACTGCTCGACGCGCCATCTTCGCACGGCGACATTACCATTTACGATCCCAAGGTAGACAAAACTCCGCGCGTAGTGTTAGGCAGTGTCTACTGTAGCGAATGGCCCATCAAAGTGGCGCACGACAGGGTTCGCCTAGTTCTAAGCCAAGAATCCGAGCAGGATGGCACGACCTATACGTTGGTTGAAATCAACAAAATCGGCCAAGTCACGACGATTGCATCCGCGGACCACATCATCGCCCTGCGTGCCACTCTTGACTATCCAGAACAAGGCGACCTCGCTGAATTTTGGCTACTCCGCAAGGCCTACGTCTCCGGCAAATGGGACGGCTCCGCCAAACCAGTCAAGGATATCGCGAATCTCATGAATATCAACCTGTCCAGTACCAAGAAATATAGCGACAATCGCGACTATTCGCTTGACCGGCGAAATCCCGATCTTGCCAAGTTGGATTTTATCCATACCAACCCGAACGGGCTTGCGGCAGTGCAGGATATTAATTACACTTCTATAGTTGTAATCGACAACGAGCCCAAATACTACCTTGACGCTACGGCGCCATGGCTCTATGATGAGATTACCTATCGCAAAGTAAGAAGAGTATCGGGTATTGGCTTTGCCGAGATTGATACTATCGCGGAGGCGAATTTCTTTGACCGCCAAGGTATTCCCGAGCGTGAATCGCCCTGCATGTGGCTTTCTGTTGCGGCCACTGCTGACAAAATAGCAAAATTCCCAACTCACAATCTTGCTACCACGTCAACGCTTCTGCCGCATTACACCTACCGCGACTACAGAGAATCTCTTGAGCCACCCAACGATTTTCTCGACAATCTCGAGATTCTCGATGTCGAGAATAGTGCGGATGGCAGGCATATTATTGTGATAGGCTACGCGAGCACCCCAGACACCAATGATCCAGAGGCAGACTTTACGGTTTACCTATCGCGTGCCAGCTCTCAGTTTGCGAGGATCGCGAGCGGAGTCATCAAGTGCTATACTTTGGGCGATTATCATCCAGACTATCTGGCGGGCAATCACGAGGCCCCGGTATATGAGTCTGAGAACCTTATCATGTATGGTCGAAATAGCTATGCCGTACTGCCCGACCTTTTTGCCTATGACAATACGCTTGAGGTTCATCCGTACGACGAACCAAGCCAAACAGAAATATACTAGACGCACCTTAAAATCTCCGGTTTTATACCGGAGATTTTTCGTTCCATGCAAATCCCCCGTTTCGGTCAGTAATATTTACCGCTTAACTATTTAATCTCAATAATCTTGACTTTTTTACCATTGAACTCTGCCGTCTCACCGTTTTTAAGCCCCATGATGGCCTTGCCAATTGGCGATTCGTTAGAAATCTTCCCTTCTAGCGGGTTGGCCTCAGTGGGTCCCACAATCGTGTATTCCACCTTCTTACCGCCCATGTCAAGCGCCACCGTGGCACCTAGCACCACAGAATCTTTTTTGCCGCCACGAATCAACTTGGCGTTCTTCAAAATCTCTTGAATCTCCATAATCCGGCTCTCGGCAAGCTTTTGCTCGTTGCGCGCCGAGCTATACTCTTCATTTTCCGACAAATCACCAAATTCACGTGCTGTAGCAATTTTCTCGGCAATTACCGAGCGATTCGCAATCAACTCGGCGAGCTCATTTTCAAGTTCTTTTTTACCCTCAGCGGTTAGGCTAATATTTTTCTTAATCATGTCTTTGCTCCACTATAATACCCACTCAGTATATAGCATTTTAGTTAATTAGTCAATAGTAAGTTCGGATATTTTTACCATTTTGCTTTCGCCCGTAGCGCGCGTTGTTACCTCGGCGGCCATGTCTGCTAAAGTCTTGTCCGACACTACCACGCGATACGGTATACCCATTAGCTCTGCATCGGCAAATTTCTCCCCTGGGCGCACATTGCGGTCGTCGTACAGGAAAGCATCTGGGTGCGCGGCGTACAATTCCTCGGCTTTTTTCACACCCTCTTCCCCTATTCCTACCAAGTAATACTTAAACGGTGCCACCGCCTCTGGCCACACCAGTCCCTTATCATCGGCAAATTTCTCAGCAATCACCCCCATCACGCGCGATACGCCTATCCCGTAGCACCCCATGTACACGGTGTGCAGTTTATTCTCTACGTCGGTAAATTGTAATCCCAGCGGTTCGGAATACTTAAACTTCAGCTTAAAGATGTTCCCTACTTCAGCCGCCGTATCTTCAACAAAATCTTCGCGCTGTGCCTTAAACTCCGCCAGTACTTCGTCGTTATACACCTCTTTATTAAACACCAGCGACTTGTCACTGTTATAATATACGGTGTCTTCACCTACTGGTAGTAACGTCTGATACTCGTGCGAGTATTTTGAGAAAATCCCTCCGCTCGCAAAAGTCTCGTATGTGTCGGTCAGCCCAAGTCGCGCATATATGCGATCATAGGCCTTCTCCACCTCAGCGTAAAACTTATCCAAATCTTCCTCTGTTGCATGGAAAGAATACATATCTTTCATAATAAACTCGCGCCCGCGAAGGATTCCGCTCTTAGCTCGTTTCTCGTTGCGAAACTTCGTCTGAATCTGATACACCGCTAGCGGCAAATCCTTGTAGCTCGAAATGTACGTTTTCATCAGATTAGTGATCGGTTCCTCGTGGGTTGGCGCCAGCCCCAGCACTCCGCCACCCGTCACCTCAGTCTTAAACCAAATATCTACTTGCTGGTCAGAGAACCTACCTGTCTTTTCCCAAATCTCTGGATTTTGCAGTGCCGTTAGCATTACCTCTTGCCCACCGATGGCGTTTAGTTCTTCGCGAATAATCGCCTTGATTTTTTCTAGCACACGTAGCCCTAGCGGCAAATAATCATACACCCCAGCAAGCTCCTTATGCACATACCCAGCGCGCACTAGGTATGCCCCATTTTTCGCCGTTTCATCTTTTGGCGCCGCCCGCAAAGTCTTAGTAAAAGTCTGTGACATTCTCATAATACCCCTATTATACCACACCTAACTGTCAGGGGCAAACTAGCACACCTTGCTACCTCTCACGGTGCCACCAGTCTTGACTCCTAGCCATAAGTGTGATATAATAGAGAGATACCCCAGTTCTTTTAATTTTGTTTGCCAATTTTAAGGAGGTAATATAAATGGCAAAAACTTTAGTCTATCAGATTTGGCCCGGGGCATGGACAGATTTACGCGAGATGGCGTACAATTTGCCCAAGTTGGCATCACTCGGCGTGGACTACGTGTGGTTATCCCCCATCTATCCCTCGCCCGGCTGCGACCACGGCTACGATGTGGCAGATTACTGCGGCATCAACCGGCGGTACGGCAGTATCTACAATTTCGACCAGTTTGTGACCACAGCGCACCATCACGGCATCAAGGTTTTGATGGATTTGGTACTCAACCACACCTCAGTCATGCATCCGTGGTTTAAGGACCATCCCGAGTATTACGTGTGGCGTGACGCGCCCATCACCGGCTGGCACAACCTTTTCGACGGAGGCTCCTCCTGGAAACAATACGGCTCGCAGTATTATCTGCACCTCTTCCACGAGCAACAAGCCGACCTCAACTGGTTCATCAATGGCAATTTGAGCGATGCTCTCGTTGACGAGTTTCGTGCGATTGTGAGATTCTGGGTCCAGAGCCACAATGTCGACGGCTTCCGCCTTGATTGTCCGCAGGCCATCAACAAGGATTTTGGGAGGGGCGAGCTTCGGTTCGACAACCTGCTGGCTGGCGACAAGGCTATCCGGGTGATCAACGCGATCTTTACCGGTGGCAAGCCGCTTCTCACCACGAGTAGTGAAAAGCCCTTGCTCATCACGGAGCTTTTCGACCCAACCTACGGCGATTTGGTTGCATATTACGCCGACCAAACCCCCATCGATTTCGTCCAAAACGTTATCGTCAAAGACGCCATCGAAGAAGGGCTCGACTCTCTGCTTCTTCGCATTGACCAATCTGTGGTTGATCCCGCCTTTATGCTCGACCTCGAAAGCCACGATGCGCCGCGGTTCACTTCGCGTTCTGGGCTTAGCCTAGACGAAATCCTGCCGATCTTGTTCTCTAGCGAGGTGCAGGCTGTCTGCCTGTATCAAGGTCAAGAGCTTGGGCTTACCAACCCCGATGAGCTACACCTGCCGAACCTCACCTTGCTCGCGCTGGATGCGCGCGCTAAGATGCAGTATGAGCGCGGCGTTAGCATTGATGAAATCCGTGTTACTGCGCGCTCCAATGCGCGTACACGTTATCCCATCAATAGCTTGGCGATTCAGTTTGACAGTCCGCACAGCAATTTTGGCAAAACCCGCACCGCTGTTCGTCAGTGGAAAGCCGGCGCCGACACCGAATAGACTACGCACTTTACCATAGTCCGCGATTCTTCGCGGACTTTTTTATGCTTTGCCATAATACGACCCTCGCTACAACCTATATCCCCAACACATACAGCAAATAAAATGCTATACCATTTTTTAGCATATGTGTCAAGATGCCAGAGTAGATTGTGCCAGTGATTTCCCGCATCACGCATAGCACTACTGACAGCGCGAATACGTCCACTCCCACGTTCCACTGAAAATGCATCACCGCAAAAAGTAGCGACACTAGTATGATAGAAACTGGCGCGTTGAGCCTTGCTCGCATCTTGCCATACAACCACCCGCGAAAAATTA
>CAZHTQ010000037.1:0-8001 GCA_964535375.1 uncultured Candidatus Saccharibacteria bacterium
CAACGTTAAGGTAAGTGCCGTCTTGTACCGAAAGAGCAGTGCCGTAAGATTCGGCATGGGTACTCATTAAGGCATTGTTAATAAATACATTAATAAATAGAAAAGATGCAACATTAACAAATAAGATAGTCAATATACTCAACGGGTGACGGATAGGGCGGGTGGCACTAAATGCTCCACCGAAGGGCCTCCGGAGCCTGGCAAGGCGAGGATGAGCGCGCGAGCCCCGTGGCGACGGGAGCGAGCGACGCAGCCCGAGGGGGAGCATTAGTGACAGGACCCGCCCTACCCGGGACCCGTTGAGTTTGTTGGCTAATTTGTTTTGTATGACCATGTAGAGTTCCTTTCCTCTCTTTTAATCCTAGTGGCAGCCATACATCAAAATAGGCGCCGCTAGGGACTACCCGGATGTTCTAATTATTACACAAATACTTGCGCTAAAAGACAAACGGACCTAGTGACGCCTATTTTAACTTTTAGCCAAATATTAGTGCTGTATTAACAATCCGGGTAGTCAATCGTTTTGTTAATACTTATATTATAACGCAAACGGTGCGGGTTTGTAAAGACTTTTAGAAAGGATTATTTCCAGTAGGCTTTGCCGTCAATACGGACATCTATATATTCGTAGGTGGTGATGCCTTGGTCTGCGAGGTAACGGAGCATGCGATCGGTGTCTTCGGCAGTAACGCCGGTGCCGCGGTCAATAGTGGTCTTGATAAAACCAGGACGACCATCCAAATAAATATCAACCTCGCGGACGGTGCCGGCAGGAAGTACAGCACGCACTGGTACAAGGCCGTAGGCGCGAAGGTCGGCTTCGAGTTGGCCAATATACTCTTTGATGCGAGCAGAAACATGGCCGCCGGTCGCAGCGTCTTCAACCGGGATGGTGGGTGCATATGGAATTACGACGGAGGTGGTGGTAGGCGATGATTCCCCATTACCCTTGAAGAAAAAGGTGCCGAGCGCAAAAAGAATAGCGCCCACCAGCAAAAAACCTAGCACAGTAAGTGTTACACGAGAAATAGCACGGCGTTTGATTTTTTTGTGGGCAGCGATGCGGTCGGAGGCGGTTTCTAATTTGTCGCGGCTCTCACCAATGGTGCGACCGGATCTCATGCGGCCTCCAAAATGATTTTGGCCAGCGTGCGGGCGGCATCGGACTTAGCTTCGTCATGCAAGTGAGTAGCCAAATCTTCGCGAAGCTTGGGCGAGCGTACAAGGTGTTTTACTAGTTCAAGCAATGCAGGCGGGTTATTAGCCATGTCTAGGTCGTACAGGACCTCGACGGCGCCGAGAGATTTTAACCGCTCGGCATTCTTGACCTGATGGCTACCGGGGAGTTTTTCGAAAGGCACGAGGATGACGGATTTTTTGAGACTGGCCAGCTCGGCAATAGTGGTGGCGCCGGCGCGCGA
Organism: uncultured Candidatus Saccharibacteria bacterium; assembly: GCA_964535375.1. Taxonomy (GTDB): domain Bacteria; phylum Patescibacteriota; class Saccharimonadia; order Saccharimonadales; family Saccharimonadaceae; genus Nanosyncoccus. The sequence continues at coordinate 1,422 of CAZHTQ010000037.1, forward strand.
CACTACTACATCGGCGGCGCCCATGAGTTCGTTCATGGCGGTATTAAACTCCCACATGCGGAAGTTGGATTCAAGAGCGGCGTGGTCCCATGTTTCGTATTTTTTGAGGTCGACCATGGATTCGTAATGCTTGCGGCCGGCTACAAGTGCCACAGAAGTAAATTTTAACAACTCTGGCAAGATGGTACGGACAGCGTTGTTGATGTTTTCGGCGCCCTGCGAACCGCCAGTGATAACTACGAGTGGGCGCTCGGGGTTGAAACCGAAGGCTTTTTTGAGACTGCTCGCGCGGGCGGGTGTAACGGTGCGAAACTCTGGTCCCACCGGGATACCGGTGTAAACGTAATTAGAATGCGCCTGCTGTGACTCGGTAAGTGGCATACCGAAGGCAACTTTTGTGGCGCGCTTCATAAGCAAACGATTGGCGAGGCCAGCCACAGAATCGGACTCGTGGATGACGTATGGAATCTTAAATAACCGCGCAATGAGCCCTACTGGCAAGCCTACGTAGCCGCCTTTTAGGAAAATGACATTTGGGCGCGTAGATTTCGGCATCAGCCTCACAAAACTCGTGACAAGCCCAGCCATGAAGCCGAAGAATCCGCAAATGTTGCCCCAGATGATGTCTCGCAAAGTGATATCTAGGTGCCGAAAATACGTACTGAATCGCCAACCGGAGTAGCGATGGAATTTGCCAGCTGGGAGACGACGCACTCGCACGTACGAACCGCGGCGCGATTCCCTGCCATCTGCCCAGGACACGCCTAGCTCAGTGGTGAGCTTGGTGACATTGGCGTAATATTTGAAGTCGGTCCAAAATTCTACCTTGGCACGAGGTTTTAATTCCAAAATTTCACGAGTGACGGCGACGGCTGGCGTAATGTGACCCCCCGAGCCGCCCCCCACGATTAATACTTTCATTTTTAATCTCCTCTCTACTAGTATAACACGAAATTTGCAAAACTAGACCTAAAGCGTAAGCTAAAAATATCATACTGGTGCCGCCATAAGATAAGAGCGGTAAAGTAATGCCCGTAACTGGCACAAGACCGGTCATAGCCATAATATTGACAGCAACGCCAGCTAACACCCAGGCAAAAACGCCAATAACCACTAGGCGTTGGTCGGGTGGGGCGGTATGGCTGGCGACTTTAAGCGTGCGCGTGAGGAGTGCGCCAAACACCGCAATGACAAGAAAAAGCCCGACAAAACCAAAAGTTTCGCCCATGATGGCAAAAACAGAATCGTTGATGGATTCTGGCAGATAGCCAGTGGCCTGGACGGAATTACCGATGCCTACGCCAGTAAGGCCGCCAGTGCCGATGGCCAGCATAGCGTTTTCGATATGATAAGTGGAATCGGAGCTGGCCCCGCCGGTAAGAGTAGCCACCCAAGCATCCACCCGGCGCATGCGGTGACTAGACATAGCTACCGCGCCACACGCGACAATAATCACCGCAACAAAAACTAGCAAGAATTGTTTGACCGACACGCCAGACATAAGTAACATAGCAAAAATGATCGAGACAAGTGTGACACCCGTACCCAGATCGCCCTGTGCTACTACCACAAGCCCGAGAGCCGCACCACAGACCAACCCAAATGGCAGCCAGAACTCTCGTAATTTGCCGATTTCGCCGGCTTCCCTTTTGCGGGCGAGAAAATCGGCAAGGTAAATGACGAGGGCTAGTTTCAAAAATTCGGCAGGCTGAAAACTGATGGGGCCGAGATTGTACCAGCGGCACTCGCCGAGCTCACATTTGGCGAGCGAAGATCCGGTAAGGGCGAGGACCCAAAGCAGAGCCGAGAGAAAAATAGCAAAAATCATGATAGGCTTGGCTATTTTGCGAAGAAACGCGTATGGAACAATCTTAAAAGCGGCGAAGAAAGCGCCTAGCGAGATTCCGACAGAACGGAGCTGCCCCAGGAAGAAAAAGTTGGAATCGTAATTGGTGCCGTAGGTGGAGTTTAAAACGTTGGCACGCATGGGGCCGATGGCGTAAATCACAATAAGTCCCAAGGCAAGCAACCCTAAGGTGGTAAGCATAATGACGAGATCGGACTTGTGTTTCCTCAAATTGTGCCTCCTACGGCGGCCAAGAATACGCCAATCAATGCACATACGCCAGCTATAATCCAAAACCGCATGACGATTTTGGCTTCGCCCCAACCTTTGGCTTCGAGATGATGATGAAGCGGAGCGGAGAGGAAGATTTTGCGGTGGAAGAATTTTTTGGAAATGAGTTGAATGAGTGAAGAGCTGGTTTCTACCACAAACATCAGCCCAATGACTGGCAGAAGTAAGAACGAGTTGGTCATCATGGCAACCACGCCAAGCCCGGCACCGAGCGCAAACGAGCCGGTGTCACCCATCATAAAGCGGGCGGGCGGCACATTGAACCAAATGTAGCTAAGGAGCCAGCCAACTACCGTCATACAAAAACCAAACAGCAGCACGTTGCCCTGGAACATGGCAATGACACCAAAGGCGCCGTAGGCTAGCATGGCCAGGCCACCAGAAAGACCATCTAGGCCGTCGGTAATATTGACAGCATTGCTGGTCGCTACTACAGCAAAAGCAAAGACAAGAATCATGGGTACTATACCGATCTCGATATTGCCGAAAAATGGAACGAGAATAGAAGTCCAGCCGAGCTTGACCGCAAAAAACCAGCCGAGTACTAGCCCTACCATAGTAATTAAGAAAAACTTGACTGGGCCGCGCAGCCCTGCCGCGCCGCGACCGGAGCCAAAAATGTTGATAGAATCGTCAATAACACCTACAAACGAGCCGCCGAGAAACCCGACTAGAGGCAACCAAGTTTGACCGCGGTCGAGGTTGAAAATCCAGGTGACTACAGTGACAGAGATGATGCCAATAAGCCCCGCCATGGTAGGAAAAGCGCGATTAAACTTGTGTGCATGAAGCTGAGACATCACCGGCAAAGCCTTGCCATCGACGGTGGTTTGCTTTTGTTTTTTCCAGAAGTGATATTTATAGGCAAAATGGGTGTAGATGGGAGTAAGAAGCATCGAGAGCAAAAAACCAGCTAGTGCCAACAGAAGTCCGTAGAACATTTCATCGTTAATGCTCATGATACTATTATACTCCATTTGGTTTGATTTTCATATAATCTATAATGAAATTTGACAACGAGTCAAACAGGCTCATGGCATCACCAGAGCCGACACTTTCGCCCTCACCCCACATTTTGACCATGATGACGTAGCGCGGGAGTTCGCCGGAGGGGCCGACAAAACCCATGTACGAGCCGACAAGCTCGGAAAATGAGTCGTCGTAGGCACCATTGCGCACGACTTGGGCGGTGCCGGATTTACCGCCAATGTCGTAGCCTTCGCGGTCGATGCCGCTGGTGACTTTGTAATCGCGGTTGTGAATCAGCATTTCGCGCATAGTGGCGGAGGTGTCGGTGGAGAGAATCTGCTCCTCGATATGTTCGGTGTCTAGTGGTGTGATTTTGCCGTTTTCCAAAGTGCCGGCCACTACTGATGGAGTACGCCAATAGCCACCATTAACCACGGCAGAAAAAGCAGTGGCGGTTTGAATCATAGTGATGCCGAGGTTTTGACCAAAGGTCATGTTGGCATAGGTAGAGTTGCGACCCCAGCCCTCATTGGGATCCTCGATGTAGCCTAGAGCTTCAATAAGTTCGATGCCGGTGGCCTGGCCTAGGCGAAATTTGTCGTGGTAATACTGATAGAGTAATTCCCTGCCTTGCTGATTAATGTGGTCACGGTCGCCGCCAAGGAATCTGAGCGCCTGGATAGAGCCGGTGTTGAGTGACCAATACAAGGCACGGCGCATATCCATTTCGCCGTAGAGACTGGCACGCTGTTCGGCGTTCCAGATTTGCCAGCCATCTACTATGGTGTAGTGCTCATTGAAGTAAGTATCGTAGGGAGTCATTTTGCCTTCGTTGATGGCGGCACTATAAGCGAAGTTTTTGCAAATGGAGGCCGGCTCGTATGGCACCTCGGTGACCTGGTTGATGTAGGCGGAGGCGTCTTTGACTCGACCGTAGTTGGCCGGATCGTAGCCTGGCATGGTGGTCATAGCGACAACTTTGCCGGTGGTGGGTTCCATTATGAGCACGGCGGCGTTTTTAGCATTGCTCTCCTCCAAAGCGGCGGCGGTAATTTCTTCGGTGCTACGTTCCAAACCGCGATCAATGGAAAGTACGATATTTGCACCGTCGCGCGCTGGGATTTTGATATTGTCGTCACCGATACTAAGGGCAACATTATTCACATCAGAAATGGTCTTAAGCAACCCGTCTTCGCCTTTCAAGAGGTGGTCGAGCGAACCCTCAACACCATACTGCCCGATACCATCGGCATTAACGAAACCAAGCACAGTGGAGGCCATTTCGCCTTCGGGATACACGCGGCTGCTGGCACCGCGAAGCCACACGCTAGCGAGGCCGGCTTCAGCAATTTTGGTGGCGGCAGAATATGGCACGCCACGTGCGATGATGTAGTAGCGCAAACCGTCAATGCTATAAATGTCGTCGATGTTCGCGGTGATATAGGTGGCAGCGTAGGCGTCGAGGGTTTGTTTTAGCTCGTCTTTGGGAGTAACGGCAGGGTCGATGATGACCTGGTAGGTGGATTGGTTCATGACCACAGCAACTGGGTCGGAGCCATCTAGCATGTAGATTTCACCGCGGCGGGCGGGGATAGTTTCAAGCAGAGTATGCTGTTCATTTGCCTTTGCGACCCAAGTATCGTGATCGACAATTTGGATAAAAAATAACCTCACCACAATAATACCAAGTGCGGCAAAGGTTATGAATTTCAGAATTTTGATGCGGGTCATGCTTTAATTATATCACACTATGATGGGGCGGGTCCTACTACTCACTAGCGTAGCCAGTTACGACTGCGTCCTCCATGCTCATAGCTACGGCGCTAGTTCTTGCAGCAGCAACGGAAGTGAGGCGGGCTTTTTCAACGGCAAGATCATCACGGCGGGCGGTCATTTCGGAAATCTCGGATTCAACAGCGGAAATCTGGTAGTCAAAAGAGGTAGCCTTGGTGCTTTCGGCAACGTAAATCAAACCGAAAATGAGAGTAATCATACTGATAATGATAATTTGGGAAATCGAGCCAAGACTCTTACGGGTGTGACGGACGGTATTGCGGCCACGGGTGAAAGTACCGGTAAAGGCTGGTTCCCTTCTCGACACATAGGTGGTTTGACTTAACATGATAAAAATTCCTCGCTTTTATTTTTATTTTCATTTTTGTGAGAGTTTTCACGGTTGTAGTCCATAGTCCGGAGGCGCTTATAAGCAGAGCTATAAGTAACTTATAAACGCTTTCCGGGAAGGTCATACATTTCACACACTCCATCACGAAAACTCATTATGGCGGACCTTGACGGTCCATATCGCAGTTTGGTTTTTAAGGTAGCGGGGGTACTGTGAGACCCCCGCCGGTCATACATACATGGTTGGTTTTGATCCTTAGGATTGCCTTTGGATACACCGAGGGCCAACCGAACGGTTTTTAGTTTAACAACTAGCGGAAGTTGACTTTGATAGTCTGCTTGCGGGATTTGTTAGAAACTAATATTTGCTTTGGCATATTTGCCTCCTTTTTGTTTGTTGTTTTTGTTTTATCAATTCCGCACAGCCACTCGCAGTTTGGCACTCCGGGCGCGCGGGTTGATAACTAACTCATCTAGGCTTGCAACTAGGGGCTTTTTGGTAATTACAGTAAGCTCGGATTCTTCGCCATGCGAGGTGGCCTCCTTAAAATAATCTTTGACCAGGCGGTCTTCGAGACTATGAAAAGTAATGAGCGCGAGACGACCGTTTTTGTTCAAAAGTTTGGGCAAAAGTGGCAGTACCTGCTCAATTTCGGCTAACTCGTCGTTGACGACGATACGAATAGCTTGAAAAATACGGGTAGCAGGATGGGTATGGCTGGGACGTGATTTTGCTGCGATAATATCAGCGAGTTCCTTGGTGCCATTTATGGGGCGGTGATGCACGATTTCTTTTGCTAGCATCTTGGCACGGCCTTTGCTTTCTTCGCCGTAGCGTTCAAAAATGCTGGCTAGGTCGCGCTCGCTCCAGTGATTAACTATCTCGCTGGCCGTTAGTTTACTACGCCTATCCATCCGCATATCTAGAGGGCCGTCTTCGCGAAACGAAAATCCGCGATCAGGCTGGTCTAGTTGCAGTGAAGAAACTCCAAAATCCGCAAGTATCATATCAAAAGTTTTTCCACACTGTAAAAGCTGTAGCACAGCGCTACAAAAGTCCGTATTAATGATATTGATGCCGGTAGAGGGCGGGAATTTTTGCCGCAAATATTCCGCAGCGAATTCGTCGCGATCAACCAACGTTGAACTTTTATAATTCCGTGTCACATCCAAAATTTCTTTAGCGTGTCCGCCATAGCCTGCAGTGAGATCCAAATATGATTCTCCACTCTGCGGTGCAAGACTCGCTATTACTTCGGATAATAATACTGGGGTATGTAATTTCTTCATACCTATATTATACATCGTTTGAGACCAATCAACTAGAAATTTCAACGGGTTTGTTTCTGT
>CAZHTQ010000038.1:0-7776 GCA_964535375.1 uncultured Candidatus Saccharibacteria bacterium
AAAACGACATTTTGACGTGATAAACTATGCGACATTTTCACGTAATATTGACATAGATTTTTAACGCAATGCAAAAATTGGTGTATAATTATATTATGGTTAAGGTTAAACACGTGCTAGGATGGGTGGGGTTCGTGGCGATGACTGTGGTGATGGGGGTGAGCGTGTTTTTCTCGATCCGGACGGAAGAAAGCGCAGATTACGTGGTGGAGACCAATGCGTTTTTTGCGCCGTTTGAGTTTTATGAAAATCGGCAGATAGTGGGGGTGGATATAGAAATTGTGAATCGCGTGGCAGCCAAAATGAACAAAACGATTCAAGTGAAAAATGTGGAATTTGATGTGATAATTGACAATGTAGAGGCGGGTAGAATTGCAGACGCTGGGGCGGCGGGACTCACGGTGACGCCGGCACGGGCGGAAAAAGTCAACTTTACGATTCCCTACTATACCTCGGTGCAATATATAATATATGATCGTAATGTGCCGCCCACAATGCGCGGCGACCATGTAGTGTGGGAAGCGCTGGCTGGTAGTACGATAGGCACACAAATCGGCAGTACGGGGTATTTCTTTGTGGACCAAGAAATTACGGACGGAGTGCTTGCAAACACCGGCACCACGCTAAAAGGCATTGACTCACACCAACTGGCGGCCGATGCAATTAAAGCACATATAGTAGATTACGCCGTGGCTGATGAATTGGCGGCAAAATTCATTGTGGATAAGAATCCGGAGCTCGGCACTTTACCACTGTATTCTGCTGGGGCGGTGCGCGAGCAGGATACGCCAGTAGAGGAATCTTTTGCGATTGCGGTAAATAAAGAACGCACGGAACTGCTTGAGGCATTTAACGAAGTGCTAGCCGAGATGCTAACGGAAGACGCGGAAGGTAAAACCGAGATAGGTAAATTGGTATTAAAATATATGGGACTTCAAGATGAGTGATTTTTTCTCAAAAATAGTAGAACTTTTTAGTACGCCAGAATACATTGATTCTTTGTTGCATGGGTTTTTACTGACAATACAGGTGTCGTATTTTGCGATAATAATTGGCATAATACTGGGTACGATTATTGCGCTAATAGATACAGCAAAACCGTCACGACTGATGGCGGTGCCAAAATTTATTTGCCGGACATATACGGCAATTATTCGAGGGACGCCAATGGCGTTGCAGCTGTTTATTATGTTTTTTGTGATTTTTGCGGTGAAGGGATTTCCGAGTATTATTACGGCGATTATTGCTTTTGGGCTAAATTCGGCGGCATACACGGCAGAGGTAATACGTGGCGGGATACTTTCGGTAGATGCCGGACAGACGGAAGCGGGGTTGGCGCTGGGGCTAAAACCCAGCACGATATTTATGAAGATTGTGGCACCGCAGGCGATTAAAAACATTATACCGGCGCTCGGCAACGAAATAATTACGGTGGTAAAGGAGACGGCGATTGTGAGCATGGTGGGGATGTACGACCTCAACATGGCGGCAAAGGACATCGGCTCGGGGCAAAATATGGCGAGTTATGTGGTGCCGATGTTTACGGCGGCGCTGTTCTACCTGGGTACGATATATTTGATTTCGTTTGTGGTGAAGCGGATAGAAAAAGGGTTAAGAAAAAGTGATATGAGAGCAGCGGAGTAAAATATGGATAAACAAGCAGATATAGTAATTAAAGATTTACGGAAAAATTATGGCACCAATAAAGTACTAAAGGGGATAGATTTTGAGCTAAAAGACGGTGAGCGGGTGGTGGTGCTAGGGCCAAGCGGGTCTGGTAAATCTACATTTCTTAGGTGTATCAACCGCATAGAAGAACCGACAGCCGGCGAGATATATTATAATGGTGAGCTAGTGACCGACAAAAATATCCGCAAGGTGCGGCGCAATGTGGGGATGGTATTTCAACATTTTAATTTGATCAACAACTTGACGATTATGGAAAACTTGACGCTGGCGCCAGTGAAGTTAAAAGTAATGACGCGCGAGCGAGCAGAAAAGCGAGCACGAGAACTACTTAGGCATATTGGACTCTCCGACAAAGCGGACGTGTACCCAGCCTCATTGTCTGGCGGGCAAAAACAGCGCGTAGCGATTATCCGTGCGATGATGCTGTCACCGGAAGTATTACTTTTTGACGAGCCGACCTCGGCGCTAGACCCTGAGGCGATAGGTGAGGTGCTAGCGCTAATACGCGAGCTAGCAGACCGCGGGATGACTATCATGATAGTGACACATGAAATGGGTTTTGCGCGAGAAATTGCGACACGTGTGGTATTTATAGACAAAGGACGGATTATTGAAGAGGGGACGCCCAAAGAATTCTTTGACCATCCAAAAACTCCACGCGTGGCGGAGTTTTTGGAAAAAGTATTATAGGTAGATTACCTAGTATATTTTTCGTTGAGGTCGTTGTAATCGTAAAGCTCGTTGGCATTGAACCAGAGGTCTATCTCTTTCTTGGCCTCTTCGATAGAACCGGAAGCGTGAACGAGATTTGGCACACCTACACCTTTAGCATCGGAATAGCCGAAACTCATATGGCTGAAATCGCCGCGGATGGTACCCATCTCAGCGGATTTTGGCTCGGTAGGACCAACAATCTTGCGTACGAGTGGCTGAGCTTCGACGCCTTCAAGAACCATTGCTATGACTGGACCGCTCATCATGTACTCGACATTGTAGCGAAATGCAGTTTCGCCGCGGCGGGTAATCATTTGGCCGATGTCTTCGTAGTGCATACGATATAGCTTTTCATCTGGCATGACCATCTTCATGCCGACGATTTTGAGGCCAACGCGTTCAAAGCGCTGAATAACCTCGCCCACGATGCCGCGCTGAACAGTGTCGGGTTTTAATACTACTAAGGTGCGTTGAATATAATCTTCTGTTTTTGCCATTTTACTCCTTTGGTATATTATATCAAAGGAGTAAAGGTTTTTCAATGTTTTGAAAACTATTTGAGATCTGGGGTCTTTCCCGAAGCGTCTTTGGGTTGATCTTGAGTTTGACTCTTGGGTTGATCTTTGGGCTGGTCTTTGGCTGAAGTTGATTTGCCAGAGACTCTGTTTTCAACAGTCCTAAGAGTGTGACGGGTGCGCCAGAAGTAGAAGCCACCGCCGGTAATGCCGAGAACAATAATGACGGCAAGGACGATTTCAACCGGGCCGGTATTTACGATACGGTCTGGTGTTTCTTCGGGAGTGGGGTTGGGCGATTCGGCGCAGCCAGGGATGGTGGAGTCTAGGTCGCAGGGGGCGTCTTCGATTTTTTCAATGGTGATAGGATCGCATTTTAGTGAAACGAGAGTGGCGGATTCTTGCTGTAATTCCCCGTTGTATTCAACGGAAATTTTGTTGCTAAGAGTGCGAGCGCAATCGGTGATGTCGCGATTGGTTTTCATTTGATAGATAATAGAAACAAGCGCGCCTGGACCAACATCGCCAACATTGTAACCGCTAATGTCAACGATGTCGCCAATTTCTTTGCCAGAGGTATTATTGGCGTCGAAAACGGTGGTGCTGCCAGCGCGGAGAGTTAAGTCATCGCTGTGGGTGTCTTTGAAGGTGACGTTGGTCATAGTGGTGTTGCCAGTGTTGCGGAACGACACACGATAAGTAACAAATTCACCAGGCTTAACTGTGCCGGCATTGCTCCAAGTGGCGCCGTCGGTGGAGATTTCTTTGGTGAGCTCGGAAGTGGTGGATTCGGCAACTAGCGTGTAGGTAATGTAGCCGGAGTATTCGGCGCAGCCAGGAAGTACACCGGTAAGTTTGTTGAAGCCAAGATAAGTGCCTTGCTCGGTGAACAAATCCGTACTAAGCACTGAGCCGTTGACGGCGCCGGAATTATGAATCGTGGCAGTGCCAGTCTTGTAACGCAAAACGGTATCTGCAGTGCTGGTGGTGAGGTAGGCTTCATCCCAAACGCTACCATACCTAGACGTATTGGGATCGCCAGGCATGAAATACTTCCAATAGATAAACCCGCTAATCATACCGCGCTCGCCGGGATTGATGAGCGTAGGGTAGGCACTAGAAGCGCGGACATCCGTAGCGACACCATAGCCGCTAGAATTGGTATTGCTGCCGGCATCGTTGTGATAGTAAATCATTACCTCGTATTCTTTGCCGGGAACAACTTCAAGTTCATCAACGTAAGTATTAGAGGTGCCAGCCTCGCGGACGCGGACAAAGTTGCGTTCGTCACCAATGCCAACGTTGTCGGTGATAGAGTTGAACGTGGCAAAATCAGCTGGGCTAGCGTTGGTATAGGTAGGGCGATCGGCTGGACCCCAAGCGAGGGCGGCATGAGTGGCTAAGGTAAGCGCAGTAAGGCCTAGGCAGGCGACGGCGGTTTTTAGTAGTTTGGTTGGTAGATGGGATTTCATTGGGCTCCTTTCTTAAATGCTAGATTGGAAATCGAAGTTATTAAATAAATTGGCGTTTTCGTTGACGGTCGCGGTGTTGGCGTTTCTTTCCGCCTCTTGGCGTTGTTGCTCGGCAAGGCGTTTGGCCTCTTCCTGAGCTCGGGCGCGGGCTTGTTCCTCGGCTTCACGCTGACGTTCGGCGGCAGCTTCGGCCTCGTGACGGGCTTTTTCGGCAGCTTTCAGTGCGGCAGCCTCTTCATCGGCTTTGCGCTTCGCTTCGGCTTCTTGCTCCTGGCGAATGCGCTCTTCTTCGGCTATGCGACGTTGTTCTTCGGCTAGACGCTGGCGCTCCGCTTCTTCGGCGGCGGCTTGACGCTTCGCTTCGAGCTCGGCCTGCTTACGAGCGATTTCTTCTTGACGCTGACGCTCTTTCTCCTCGGCCTCGCGCTGGAGTTTTTCCGCCTCTAGGGCCGCTTCACGCTCGCGCTCAGCCTTAGCCTGACGCTCTATTTCGGCGGCAATTTCGCGTTCGATATCTGCCTGCTGCTGGCGACGTATGTTTTCGTACTCAGTCTTGTCTTGTTCTTTGGTGGTTGTCTTCTCTTTGCCAACGGTTAATGGAGTGGTGTCGACTGGGGTATTCTTGGCTTCGGCGACTTCATTCTTGGGAGCTGGAGTAGGCTTCTCCTGCTTTTTTTCTTCTTCCTGTTTCTTTTCTTCTTGCTTTTCTTCTGCGAGTTTTTCGATAATGGTGCGCTCGATAATGCGCTCCACGGTGCGTTCAACATCACGATATCCATCACCGCCAGCAGAATGGCCGGTAGATTCCCCCTTCCCTTCTGACTGTTCCTCGGACTTGACCGGGTTTTCTTTGACTGGATCTTGTTTTTCGACCGGATCTTTGGTAATACCACCGATGTTGTTCTCTTGAATGACTTGTTGTACTGGTGGAGTTTCGATATTTACCTCGATATTAGTCTTGGTGCCGGTCTTTCGCTCAATAAAGGTAACGTGCTTACCTCCGTTGAAGCAGCGCTTTAAGACTCTGATGACGGTAGTGTCACCATCGTCGTCTTTGGTTTCGGTGGCGAGAGTGCTAGGCGGAACATAGGTGCCATCGTCGGACATAACGTAGGCGTTATCACCGGCTGCTAAATTCTCGGTGGCAACATTCATAATGAGGATGCCGGTAGGCTTTTCTAGTTTGATGTTATCAATAAAGCCGCGCTTTTCGCCGTTTTGCTCGCCGATGTAGTAGCTTTCGAAACTGCCCCCGACTACGTCGTGAGTAAATGTGGTGCGACTGAAGACGTCTCCCAACTGGTACTGGAAAGCGGTTTTTTCAGACTCATCCATATTGGCAATTTTACTGACGGCCTGCTCGTAGGACAAATTTTCAAAGCCAGGAACTTTGGCGCTGATAGCCATATAGGCGGCAGGTTCTTTTTCGGAGAAAACGACAAACTTATAAGCCATGCCCCATTCTTCGTCTGTGATATTGTCGCGATCTTTGATGAGGTCGTTTTCAATCATATATTGGAGAATGTCGGCGACGTTGGCTACAGAGGTAGCTCTGTAGATATCTGGACGGCCCTGAGCCTTGAGGCTGGGGTCCTTGGCCCAAGTACGGTCGTGGCCGCCTGGGTTATTGTACTGCTCGAATGTGCCATCAATAAGACCATCTAGAACCTCGGAGCCAGTGAGGGATTCGACGGTGTTTATGTTCATGTTGGGATCGAGAGCGGGGGCTTGTTCGGCGTTGGTAGTTTGCGTGCCGGCAGGAGCCTCAGCGGGCTGTGACTTAGCGGGCTGTGGTTCGGCGGGCTGTGGTTCGGCTGGTTTGGCACCGCAAGCAGCGAGAGCAGCGATGGTGACCGCCGCGATGGCACCGGCAATGAGTTTCTTGACCGGTAGCTTGTCTAGAAGTTTTTGCTTGTTGGCCTTCACGGACTCCGCCTCAGAACTATTACTGGATCGTTCGGCGTAGTTCACGAAGAATTCGGACTCGGTAGCGGTTTGGTCAGTGGCGCTTTCGGTGGATTTTATGGCACCGAGGACTTTGTCACCCCATTCTTTGTATTTATCAAAAGAAAGTTCTTGCTCACCAGTGGTGGCTTGATCTTGGTCATCAAAAGTATAGACTTGGTCGTACAACTTTTCGTTATTCATTGCTACCTCCGTTTGCTAGGAAATTTTTGCCGTACTCCACCATGACGCGCTCGGTAATGTCGCGGAGGTCCACGCCGGCATTGTCGAAGAAGGCTTGGTAGGTGGTTTCGTCGCTGCTGGGGCTGCCGAGTAATTGTTCGAGGGCGGCAGCGTGCTCATCACCTATGGCTTCTATCACGGCGTTGTTAATTTCGCCGCTTAGTTCCCTGATAGCGGCATCTCTTGCGGCTTGATGCTCTGTGGCAGGAGTGTCAGGGTATTTTTGGTTGATGAGTGCGTCGATAAACGTAGCGATTTGCTCGTAATCGGCAGCAAGAGTTTCGTGTTCCATGACCAATTTTGTTTTATTAAAAATTATTGTGTTTTGATGACCTTTCTTATGCTTATCTTAGCACACATAAGTAGCCTGGTCAAGTGATTTGTACTTTTTGCTATGAGTTTTCGACAAGTTGTGGAAAACTACATAACAAAAACCCGAACATGGTGTTCGGGTTTTATGATTTGACAAATGTGAGTTTTATGACTTTGCCGCATTTTTCTCTTTGCGTTTTTACATTGGTAGTCCTTTCTTTGAGAGTCAAACTGTAGGATTTAATATTTATGAATTTGCGCTATGGTGGATGTTTAGTTGCTATAGTTCTCCTTGTTTATATTATTATATTTTGGCTAGACGAAGCTCATGAGCATAATCATAGTTTCGTAAATGATGTTGAAGTAGAGAGGGTCTATCGTATAAATAATGTTCCTTTCGTTTATCTATGTTGAATAAGGTGCTAGTGCTGGGCTGCCAGGCGTTGGCTTGACATGATGTTTAATATTTTCTTGCCGCGTTCTAGGTTGCGTAATCTTTCGGCGACGTTAAATTCTCGGATTTTGGTTTCGGTTGAACGAGTCATTCCTGCTGGCGAGACAGTTCGTTCGTCCATCTCTTCGAATTTTAGTTTGTATATTTCCGCCATATTTGTTGCTCCTTTTTGTGTTTTTGTTTGTTTTATGTTATTGTTTGTTTGTTAGATTGTTTGTTTTGTTGTCTAACTTATTTTGAGTATAGCACACAATGCGAAAAAAGTCAATAGTGTTTATGCTAAAAAAGCAAAAATAGTCAAGTTTACCTCTGTAAAAACGTCGAAAAAATTTTTGCTGAATTTCTCAGCATCAAATATAAAATATCCTTTATTTGTCTTGGTGAAAATCTGAGAAAATATTTTGATGGAAGCCTTCCGGTATTTCAGTACCGG
>CAZHTQ010000039.1:0-7446 GCA_964535375.1 uncultured Candidatus Saccharibacteria bacterium
GGCGAGGATGAGCGCGCCTCGCCCGTGGCGACGGGCCGAGGCGACGCAGCCCGAGAAAGAATATTGGCATCAGGACCCGCTTTACTAAATATCTTTACTTCCACCGGCGGATGAATCACTCTTGCCTCACGCTTGTAATATTTCGCGATCAATTCCCTTGCGTACTCGCTTATCGTCACCACCTCATCTGGCACTTGCGCCGCCGCGTAGTCCTTTTTTCTCTGCCCCCGCACCAAAGCCTTAAAACACACTCTCACCACCGGGTTCAGCACCCCAAACCCCGGGTCACGCACATATTCATCATACATCTGCCAATAATATTGCGTTGGCACATGACAATAGCAAATATGTTTCGCCCCTGGCTTAGTCGCTCGTACTGCTTTTGCCTCCGCCCCCGTTACTGATATCACTAAGTCATATTCCGCCAAATCTAACCTAGAAAACCACCTCATCCGAAGCGGTCCCAGCACCCGTCGCATAAAACTCGGAAATATTTGCAACCACCCCGTCCTCACATCCGCATCATCAAACCAATCAATTCCCTTTCGCGAATATTTAGACGTATATATCGGCGCCTGCGGATATATTTTATGAAGTCTAAGCAGTACCTTCTCTGCTCCGCCCACATTCGTTAGCCAATCACACACCAGCGCCACTTTCATTTGGCTCCTTCCCCACGTAGTACCGCCGCTATAGTTCGGAGAAATATCTGAGCATCCAGCATCACCGACCAATTCATTACATAATATATGTCAAGCGCTCGTCGCTCCTCAAACGAAATATCACGCCTACCGCTCACCTGCGCAAATCCCGTAAGTCCCGACTTCACGCTAAGAATTAGCGACCTATCACCATAGCTCTTAAGCTCCTCAGGAAGTAACGCTCGTGGCCCAATAAGTGATATATCTCCCTTCAAAATATTAAAAAATTGCGGCAATTCATCTAGCGACGTCTTCCTCAAAAACTTCCCAAACCCCGTTACTCGCGGATCGTTTTTCAGATAATCCCCGTTACGCCGATATTCACGAATTAATTCCCGTCGCCCCATCTTCAAAAACGCCTGTTCCGGCGTCATCCCATTATACTCTCGTCTCATTGAGCGAAACTTATAGCACTTAAACTTCCGATTATATTGCGTAAGTCGCTCACTTTTATATACCGCCGGCGCCTTGCAATCCGACACTTTCAAAATCACCCATATTACCGCCATGGGTATCGCCGCCACCGCGAGTGCCACTATCGCAAACACAATATCAAACACACGCTTAAATACTGACCACCCACCAGATAGCGGCGTAATTTTCACAAGCACCGCCGGCGTATTGCCTACAAGTTCCATCTCCCCAAAATGTGACGAAAGCGCCGTTTCGCTTGGTACAAAATAATACGCCAAATGTCTTTGCACCGTCATTTTATACACATATTCCGTTTCCCGCTCGTCCGTCTGAAACACCACATCCGCCCGTGCAAACCGAAGCGCCTCCTTCAAAGACGAGTACTGACGCACTCTCACATCTTTTGGTATATATTTCCGATTCGCCACCACACCTGCCAACCTATACCCAGATTCTGGCGTCGCCGTAATATAATCCGTCAAATATTCCGTATTTTTATGATTCCCTACGATGATTACTCTCTTTGTGCCGTAATTTTTCTTAAAAATTTGCCGCGCAACGTATATCACTAGCACACGTTCCCCCATCAAGAACACGAACGACAGTATCACCGCAAGTAATGCCACCACCCTCACTGGGAACAATTCCCTATTAGCAAAATAATTGTACACGATAAGCGCCGCTACACTTAGCACTGCCGCAAGAAATACCCTCCCCACTTCCGGTAAACGCGACTTGTTCAAAAACACAGATTTTTTATATAATCCAAGCGCCGCAAGTACCACCCACATTATTGGCACCAACCACACAATCTCTATCGTAAATTCCATAAGTTGCGACTCAAATTCATATGGACGCGGATCCACGTGCACGCGTATGAAATACGCTAACGCAAAAGACAATACCAGCATCAGCCCATCCCCCACGAGTAGCGCAATTCTCAAAAAAACGTCAGACTTAACTCTCATAAATCTATTATACCATAGAGTAAGTAAAAGATTGTTTTTGGAACATATACAGAATGTCTTTTATTTGTCATAAATAGGCTGAAAATCTGAGAAAATAGTGATGGAAAGCCGGTACTGTAATACCGGAAGGATTCCATCAGATTATTTTCTCAGATTTTCACCAAGACAAATAAAAGATATTCTATATATGAGAAAGCCCCACTTTGCTATTCTACCGTGACAGACTTAGCCAAGTTTCTCGGTTGATCCACGTTGAGCCCCCTACTTACCGCCACATAATACGCGATTAGCTGCATCACAAGATTCATGAGCATCGGTGCAAAAATCCTTAATTTTGCTGTAATTTTCACAACATTCTCCACCGGTAAATCAAAATTATCCACATTGGTGATAGCTAGGATGTGCCCACCTCTAGCCAACACCTCTTGCACATTCGACACCGCTTTATCATATAATTCCCCCGCCGGAAGTAACGCCACTTCAAAGAACCTGTCATCCACCAAAGCGAGCGGCCCGTGCTTTAATTCACCAAATGCATACGCATTAGCATCCACATATGACACTTCTTTGAGTTTCAGCGCCCCCTCCATTGCCGTCGGATACGCCGTATCGCGCCCAAGATAAATCGCATGGTCATATCCTGAATACTTTTTAGCAATTTCCATCACCCTCGTACGCGTGTCATCAAGCACCTTACGAATCTCCTCCGGCAATGCCGCAATTTCTTCCACATAAGGTCTTAGCACTGCCCCTTTCACCCCTTTCGCTTGTGCAATCGTGAGTCCAAACATCACCATCGCCATTACTTGCGAAGTAAAAGCTTTGGTAGATGCCACCGAAATCTCTGGCCCCACATGCACATAAGTTCCGCCATCCACCTCACGTGCTATCGTAGATCCTATCGCATTCACAATCCCCACTGTACGCACTCCTTGTTTCTTGATCTCACGCAGGCACGCCAAAGTGTCCGCCGTTTCTCCGCTCTGCGATACAATAAGCGCCACCGAATCTTTAGGAATGTATGCATTTCTATACCTGTATTCCGAAGCAATCACCGTCTCTACTGTTATTTCCGGTGTAAATTGCTCAATGTAGTACCCCGCAAGTAGCCCCGCATGATACGCCGTACCGCACCCTACTATCACCAAATGCTTTACTTGCCTTAACTCCGCATCCGAAAGCCCCGGCCCACCAAGCCTCACTGTCCCTTCTTCCACGTTCACTCGTCCGCGCAAAGTCTCTTTCAAACTTTCCGGCTGCTCCATTATTTCTTTCAGCAAAAAATGTTCATAGCCATTTTTCTGAATCGCTGCAAGATTCGTCTCGATTTCCTCCACCTTTGCCGACACCGGCTCCGCATTTAGCGTTTTTATATCTACGCTATTTTTCCTGATCACTGCAACTTCACCGTCATTCAAATATATTGCCTGCTTCGTATGCCCCACCAGCGCCGACGCATCACTTGCAATCAGCGTTTCATCATGACCCACGCCTATCACAAGTGGCGATCCGCTTCTTGCCACCACTATTTCATCCGGGTTCTTTCGCGAAACTACCGCAATACCATAAGTTCCTCGCACTAGCTTCAACGCCTGTACTACCGCATCAGAAAGCGCGTACTCACCATCTTTATAAAACGAGTTTATGAGCGCCGCTAGCACCTCCGTATCAGTCTGCGACTTAAAATCGTGTTCCTTTAAGTTTTCTTTTAATTCCTTATAATTCTCGATAATCCCATTATGCACCAAAAATATCTCACCAGCCTGGTGTGGATGCGCATTAGTCTCGCTCGGCTCACCATGCGTCGCCCACCGCGTATGTCCAATCCCTACCGCATCATCACGTTTATTGCTTGCTAGTTTTTCTTCCAAATTCGCAATCTTGCCCTTCGCACGTAACAGCGTCGCATCGCCTTTTTCGTCCAATGTTACTATCCCCGCCGAATCATACCCGCGATATTCTAGTCTTTTAAGTCCCGAAATCAAATAATCCTGAGCTTTTTTTCCACCCACATAGCCCACTATTCCACACATTCGCTATCGTCTCCTTATTTCTTGAACGTCCAACCCATCGATTCATAAAAATCGTGTGCCGTTGGTAGCCCCATGTTTTTTAATGTTAAATTAGTTATATCATCTATCATCACAATTGTAAATAGCGAAATCGCCAAAGTAAGAAATGCTTTTCTACTCATCCTCCTTGCCAAATATTCTATGTGCGGCAGCAACCAATACATAAGCGCCAGCGCACCCAACCCAAAAGCCGTAACGCTCGCCGGGCACACAAATCCATTAATATTCCCTATCGCCCACCAAGCATCATTATAATCCCAATACCTCGTGCCGTTCCCCACCGTATACACTAACCATCCGGCAAAAAGTTCCAATAGTCCACACGACACTGCACTCACCACGAATACCGCCCAAGGATATTTTTTAAGTTTACAACTTACTAGCATAATCAAAATCCCGCCGTAAGCATAAATATTTATCCACGGCAATAAATTACCGCCTTTAATATACAGATGCCTAAATCCGCCCTCAATTTCTGCCAGCGCAAACTCCCATATCCACCCCACAAATCCCGCAAGCACCACTACCAATAAAACAATTCCTACTTTTTGATAAGTCTTAAACTTTATCTTAGAATCTAAGTATTCTTGATAATGTTTCTTATAACTTAGGCGCCCTACCATATCTCTATTATATCAAATATTCTACCAATTCGGCTATTTGGTCTTTTTCTGTCAGCATATTTTAGCAGTGCAAGTACGCCAGCAATCATTACCCGTAATGTTATCGTCATTTTCTTCTACCGTCAGCTCGCCCGCAAGCACCACTGGTTGTCCAATATATTGTTTCACAAATAGCACATCCGTCTCCAATATGTTATAATATAACGGTAACTATGAAAACCAATCGCGAAAAGATCGTAATTAAAACCAGCATCATCAGCATCGCATCCAATATTGTTCTAGCTGGCTTCAAAGCCGCAGTTGGGCTCCTCGCAAACTCTATTTCCATCGTGTCTGACGCTATCAACAACACAAGCGACGCTCTTTCCAGTATTATTACTATCGTCGGCACAAAACTCGCTGGCAAAGCCCCTGACAAAAAACATCCCTACGGCTACGGCCGTATTGAGCACCTCACTTCTTTCATTGTATCAGCCATTGTACTTTATGCTGGTATCACTGCCATTATTGAATCCATCAAAAAAATCATTGAACCCGAAGATCCCGATTACAATGTATTTACTATAATCGTACTCGTCGCCGGCATCATCACCAAGTTCGTTCTCGGCATCTACGTCAAGAAAAAAGGTCATTCTGTCAGTTCCGATTCCCTAGTCGCAAGCGGTGCAGATGCTTTCAACGATGCTCTCCTTTCAATATCCGTTCTTGCGTCAGCGGTGATTTTTATGATTTTTCATGTCAATCTCGAAGCCTATGTAGGTGTACTAGTTTCCATCTTCATTATCAAAGCTGGCGTAGATTTAATCCGCGATTCTATAGATAACATTCTCGGTACTCGCGCCGAAAGCGAACTCACAAAAAACATCAAAAAAGATATTTTGTCCGACAAATCCGTCCATGGCGTCTATGATTTAGTTTTAAACGATTATGGCCCCGACAAATACCTAGGCTCAGTACACATTGAAGTGCCAGACACTCTTACCGTAGCCGAAGTTGACACAATTTCCCGTCGCATCACCAGCCAAATCATGCAAAAATACGGTGTCATTTTACACACTATTGGCGTATATTCCATCAACACCACCGACAAAAACGTCATGAAGATTAAACAGGATATTCACGATATCGTTTTTTCCCACGACGGCATTCTAGAAATGCACGGTTTCTATTTAAACGAAACCGATAAAGTTATCAACCTTGACATTATTATTGATTTCAAAGTTAAAAACCGCGAGGCGGTCTACCGCAAAATCTGCGATGAAATTCAAGCCAAGTATAAAAAATACAAAATCAACATCACTCTTGATGTTGACGCCAGCGACTAAAGGAGTACCACTATGAAATCCCAAATCTCAAAAATCATCACTGGAACAAATTAGCAACTCCACCCAGCCAATCATCAAGTTTCCGCATGCCCTGTTCAGTCCGTGCTACCGAACCCGACATATTAAATCCATCGCCTCTCAGCTCCGCTCCAGTAAGTTTCGCTTGGAGTGCCTGGTACGTTCCCGAATTCCCCGATCCCTCGTGCGTATTAAATGGGATTACCGTCTTGCCATTCCAGTCATGTTTTTCAATAAAACTATACACAATCATCGGCAAATCACCCCACCAAATCGGGTAGCCCAAGAAAATTGTGTCGTAATCCGCAAGATTGACATCTCCCACATATTCCGGTCTCACCTGCTCTTCTTTTTCTTTTGTCGCAAGTTCCACACAGCCCATATAATCTTCCGGGTATTTGTTGATCGGCACAATCTTGAACTCATCCGCCCCAGTCCGCGCCACAATCTCCTTCGCAAGAAGCTCCGTATTCCCCGGATTCACTTTCCCTACACCATATTCTTCATCCCCCCTCGAAAAATACACTACTATGCTTTTACCCATTTTAACTCCTTTCTTCCATTATATCAGAAAAATGGTATGATATAAAATATGGAAACATACAAAATGAAAAATACTCAAACCTCCAGGATCATAGACTATATCAAATCCGAATATGGCGCCGAACCCGAATTCCTCTGGCCAGACCGCTCGCCAGATTACTGTATTTTTCGCCACTCTGTCAACCGCAAATGGTTCGCCTTAATCGGTACCGCCCCATGTGCCACTCTTGGTATTAATAAAGACGGAAAAGCCGACATCATCAATCTCAAATTTGACAAAAACCAAACTTATGATTTCGCCGAAACGAGCGACCATATCTTCCCCGCTTATCATATGAATAAGAACAACTGGATTACTATTTGGCTTGATGGAACCCTGCCGGACGAACTGGTATTTGAGTTGATCAAGAAAAGTTATCTGCTCTCCGACAAATAGATAAAACAAGGTTATGCCAATGCCGTGTGAGTTCTGAGGTATACTTTTGCAGGCAAAGAGATAGGGATGTCGCTTCGCTCCATGGGGATGTCGTGCTTCGCACTCCATGGGGATGTCGCTTCGCTCCATTCAAACTTTTGCAACTTTACGTTTAAAACTATCTCTAACCTTGATTTTTAACGTAAAGTTTGATATAATAGTAATATGATAAACCAAGTTACAAGAGATAGAATTGACAGCTTATCTGAGGAATACCGCAAGCTAGCCATTAAGCACAAAGAAGCTATCAAGGAGCTTACTATTTCTGAACTTCCGGAAATGGTTTATAACTCAAACGCTATCGAAA
>CAZHTQ010000040.1:0-7221 GCA_964535375.1 uncultured Candidatus Saccharibacteria bacterium
CCTCCAGAGGGCGTTATTTTGTTGGGGACTCGGAGCTTCGCTAGCGAGTCCCTCCTGGCTCACCAGACCAAACTGAATTGAAAGCATTAGACGACTATTGATATCGTTTACAAAACTACCACTTGAAAAGGCTAGTTTTTTCAGCTTGCCAATGTTTTCGCATTTGTGAGCCACGGAGAAAGGCTGTGAGGAGCTTTAACCGAACTCTATGCAGACTAGCCCGATTACGCACACGGCAATAGTAAGTGTTCTCCTAATAATATCTTTCTTGCCAATCTGCTCTTTTTCAATCTTTGGAAAAATCCTAGTTAGTAAAATGCCGAGGAGCATAACCGCAAAAGGTTGCACTCCCTGTGTTACAAAAGAAACTAGAGCGACCGAAGCCATAGTTCCTGCAAGAGTAGATAATACTCCACCAAAAGAGTTGAAAAGTTCATTTACAAGGTTTAATCCTATCACCTTTACACCGTTACTTTTTAGCATTTTGGAAAATGATTTGCGGTAAGTTTTAATGCATAAATAAATAAAGATACCCACCACGCATAAGGTAATATTGGACCAGAAAATAGTCTGGTTGAAGTCGTGGTTTTGATTGACATATCTTTCGATGATGAACCAGATTGCATAAGCGAATGATACGAACGCCATCATTGCGAGGGTAATTAACTTTTCTTTTGCAAACTTCTTTTTGGATGGCTCGTAGGTAATAAAAATAGCCGCCAGAGTGATGATGATGCCACCAATAAGTTGGATTGGGCTGATATTTTGGTCTGCTAAAAATATAGGCGACACAAACAACATAAACACTGGAATTAACTGGAACATAATCACGATAACGGTCGTATCGTCTCTATCTAATGCCTTGAACCAGAATATGTTGGCGACAGTGTATAGAGCCGAATTAAAGAGAAGCAATAATATGCTTGGCGAGTCAAATTCCAACTGAAAATTACAAACGAACAAGTATATTAGTGCCATAACGCCACCAGCGATGATAGTCGAGACTAAAATTAAAGCACGGTAGTCGGCGTTTTTAACTGCTTTAGAGATTAAATACTTATCGATATGATTGGTGGCGGCATATAGAATTGCCGCAACTATCGCAAGAACCAACGGAACTATCATACTAACATTATAGCATTAAAGCGTCCCTTTTTAAATGTCAAAAACTTACCTTTAACGTCGTTAATCAGTAGACATTTTCCCAACTCAACTTTGCCCATGGTGCCTCATCATCATCAGGATTAACAAAGGGGAGCTCGCTTTCTACTGGTGGAATATCAAAATGCACGTTATTTGGCGACTGGTAAGCCTCTGACGGACGGTTTAAGCGGCGATTGTAGCTTCTGCGACTACTTCACCTTGTCCAAGAGGCGCCCATCACGCACCCCACCTACGATAATTTTCCAAGTCGCCTTATTTAACTTCGTTCTTCTACTCATAAGTCAATTATGTTCCTTTGGGGCCTCATATTTTTTTGCGAGTATATTAAAAGGGCGTTTCGGAAAGTATATTAAAGCAAAAACTCGCATTGTGTTTATTTTGTCTATTTTCAATTTTACAAAAGTCCAACATTTGAAAGCGGTAGGTAAGAAAACGCTAATAGGAGTAGAACGTGTAGTTTTACACGCTAATTACCAACATCAAAGGTGAAGTTCTTTGCTACTATTTTACGATACCGAACTGGTTTTCCCTTACAAAAAGCATCAAGCGACACTCCGATATCGTTCCTGACTGTGTTCTTGTGTTGTTTGGACGACATCCCTCCGTGACTCTTCCTCTTTGGCTAGTGTCACTAGGCTCTCCTCCATCACTACCCTACGCATCAGTGGACAGCATCTGTGTTCTCCTCTTCGCATCCACTCCTGACTTATGCCCGTCCTCTCTTGTCTGCTCCTAGGTTTTTGTATCTTCTTAAGATTAGAGAAATTACTGGTATATAATAAGTAAGTAACCCACCCCAGTTTGCTGGGTTATTTTATTTTGAAATGATAGCGAAAATAGCAGGCTAACAGACTATAATTTGTAGTTCACTGGCACGGTCTGATGCCTTACTTCACCCTCTGTCGCAACGGGGATAGTCCCTCCCGGCTCACCACTAGGATTTAGCGCCTTCAGTGGCGTTATTTTTTGTTAGACGTGATATAATAAAAAAAGGAGAAGTAATGGAGAAAAGTTTTACCGAATTGAACAATTTACAGAAAGAAGCCTATATGGTATTGGCAGTACTAAGAACACTGCAAGAACTGGGAGGACACGCGGAACGTTCGGAAATTCGAGAACGAATTCTGGATGCGAATGATGACGTAGCGGATTATGCTAGAATCGTGCGAATAAGCAAGAAGACAAATGTCGAATGGAGCCCCTTTAATTATAACTTTAATTACGCGTTTAAAGATTTGCAAATTGCTGGGTATGTGACCTATGTGCGGAGAGATCCGGTAGTAAGTTTGACGGAAAAAGGGCTAAACATCGACTGGGCAAATTTTGACGTAGATCGTGATGTGATGAAAGTGGCAATAAGATATTGGGAAGAACGAAAAGAAAAACGCGGCGGCGACAATAGCAAAAACGACGAGGAAAGAACTGTAGACACAACAGACAATTACTACGAAAAGTTTAAAAACCAGCTCTTAGAAGCGATAGGAAAAATGTCGCCAAAGAAGTTCGAGGCGTTTTCGCGGGAACTCTTAAAAAATATGAACATTGAATTTACTTCAGTAGGAGTACAAGTCAGCAATGATGGTGGGATCGATGGGCACGGCTATGCGAGAACAAGCAATTACCAAACTCAGCGAGTGGTGATTCAATGTAAACGTTGGCAAGGTAGTGTGGGTTCGCAAGAAATCGATAGATTTCTTGGGGCAATGAATAAGTTTCAGGCAGACTATGGAATTTTTATTACAAGTGGACGTTACACGACGGCAGCTCGAGAAGCAGCACGGGCAGGCACGCCGATAACCTTAATAGACGGAGACGAGCTAGTACGGCTAGTAGTAAAATACCGACTACATATTTACGAAGTAAAGATGTATGCCCTAGATGAGTATTATGATGAAGCATAAATAGACAAGGAGAACTATGGGATTTTTACCGAAAAACGACGAATGTGATGTTTGCGGGGCAAAACTTGACCCAGAAGATATTCCAATACATCTTTGCAAGATTTGCCAGGGGATGAAGTAAGGAGATATCTTGCATTAATTGGGCTTGGTGTTGTATTGCACACTTTCGGATAGATGCTCTGAGCATTGTTTTGAGAGCGCAAAGAGTATGTTTAGTGTCAGTTTACCGCTTGAATCGTTGTGAAATTCGAAAGTCGGGAAGCGACCGGTTGTTCCTTCTCAAATTTAAGGTACATACTTTTTTTTCTCCACCTAAAGTGCTGCCGATTTTATGACGGCAAGTATCACTTGTAGTGCAGAATCTGCGCATAAAATATGAGGGGTTACCCCCTCTCGCGTGAAAAGTATTCATCGTTTCTTGCCGACGCTAAGCTTTATGACGATATAGATCTTCTGCGTGATGATTTAGATTTACTGTACGAAACCGTTCGTTAAAGCTCGACGTTTTAGAGTGATTCTTTGTGGTCTTCTAACATCTTTGTGTCAGTAGGGCAAAACTCATACTTATCTAGTTCTGATGCGTTTATCCAAGCAACATTGTTGTGCTCTTTAGCTTCGAGTTGTTCTGAGTTTTTCAGCTTCGCCTTGAAGAATGTTATTTTAATAATCTTGTCTGGATATTCGTATTCCGTATCGCAAAAATACTTAATATCCGTTAGCTCAATATTTAATTCTTCCATGCACTCACGAGTAATACATGCTTCAGGGGATTCGTGTGGTTCGATTTTGCCACCAGGAAATTCCCATAGAAGGCCACAAGCTTTGCTTTCTGGCCTTTGGCAAACTAAAAACTTATCATCATTATAGATGATAGCCGCAGTTACTTTCAGGATAGGTTTATTCATTCTGAGCACGCTTTCTCGCTTTTGCTAATAGTTTTTCAACGTCATTAGGATTTGCCACCACGTGCATTTTTTTATGGCAATTCGGACATAATGCTACGGTATTATCTATTGAGTCTGAGCCACCTCTCGAGAGCCATACGATATGATGTGATTCTAGGTATGGATTACCATTCTTATCTCTAAACGGAGCGTTATTTTCGCATAATTCGCATATGCCGTTAGCACAACGTTTTGTATATTCAGAAATAAATTCATCTCGAATGTACGTATTGGACGTAACGGACCGACTTGAACCAACCTTAGTCCTATGCTTGATGGCTTGCTGTCTAAGTTCGCTAGTAGATAAACCCTGAGTCTTTTTTATTTGTTTCTTTACGTATTCGTCTAACTCATTTTGAGTAATAGATTGTTTTTCGGTTGTAACTAACGGAAACATCCATACTCTTCGAAGATTTCCGTTATCATCAGGCTGTGTTTCTTGATATGGCGATCCGTTCAATCTCACTCGCCCTCTGTATGTGTACTTTGAGGAGTCCATAACTTCAAATAAGAAAATATCTACGCCATTAGTGTTTGATTCTGCTAAGGTTTTGTTCTGCGAAGAATCGAGAGACTGATCGCCTACTTTCCCCATGCCAGTATAATGCAGCTCGTTTCCATACCATTTATCGTCGTATAGTGCTTTAGTATGATCACTGATAAGAACTAGACAATTATTAGTTTTAGAACGACGCATGCCTCCCATATTGCCGCAAGAAAACTCATTATAGAGTTCTTCGTTAGAAACTATTGATCCGATTTGGAATGATGGTTTAAATGTCATTGGTTTACTCCTTTTTGTTAAGCTTTGCTAAGCTTGCTTTAAGATAGTTTGATAGCTCTTTGTCTGTACAAAAGACGTAGCATCCCTTCATGCCACGCGTCATAAGCGTGCGGTAGGTATTTTGATTATCTTATCTGAAATGGATTTAGCTTCTTCTGGATTATCTTCAATTAGTTTTTTTAGGCCTTTTAGCGACGAGTCAGTCTTCGCGCGTTTTGCGGCGTCTGTAATAATTTGCCCGTTTTCATATCTCATATCGTCGCCAATTATTACGCCAACGTAATCAAATTCCAGTCCTTGCGTAGTATGAATACATCCAATTTGGTCAACAGAATCTGAGTCGATGGCGAATGTGGATGTATTGCCAAGATTCCAGCTTTTTGCAAAATTATACTCTGGAATAACAATGTCAAACGAGTTTGGATCGTTTTGACTATTTTTCTTCCAGTCCCAACAATACCCGGCTACCATCCTAGCTTTATTGTTATTATTTCGTTTTACTATAGCGTTGAATAAGTCATTTGGATCATCAAAAATGCGGAAGCCATAGTCATATTCTAAGCTATTCGCGTTGGCAGTTTCTCTTATTTCTAGTAAGTTATCAAGCCATGCCAAATATCCATCAGAACCATTACACCTAAATTGACTATCTAGTTCTATTTCTTCGACTATGGCTTTTTGTTCTTCGGCGAATTTTTTAATGTCAGCAATAGCGCCTTTATCCTTTAGTGTTACTCTTTGTGCTTCATCAATAAAGAATACGGAAAATTTTGCAGCATTAATGATTTCTTTGGTTTGATTCTCACCTTTGCTGGAGAACATGCCTGATTTTTCGTTTAGACGGTGCGATTCGTCGACTAGTAAGACATTTATACTGTTTGTTGCTGAATCAATGAAACTACCAGAACTTTGGAATAAAGTATCAATGAAAACGTTTTTGAAGCCTCCATCTTTTAACTTTTGCTTAAACACTGCACGAGGCGCTTGATTTTTTGTAACATAGTACGCCGACAGGCTTTCATTTAGAAAATCAGAGAGAAGGTTGATAGCTAATTCTGTTTTGCCGGTACCTGGCCCGCCCTTAACAATTAGAACGTGTTTACTGTTATCAAATTTTGACTTTTTAGCAATGCGTTTTGCATGTTCATAGACTATTTTCTGAGTATCAATAAGAATGAATTCTTTTTTACCTTGAAGCATGCGTACTATAGAATCTTGAAGCATCTTTGATGGACGGATACGGCCGTATTCAATCTTGAATATCGTTTCGCCGTTATCGCCGCTCGATAAGTGTTTAATAATGAAATTGCGCAGTTCTTCGAAGTCATTTGCCCCAAATACCGGTGCTTCGTTTAGATATTCTTCGTATTGCGGGTCGATAATTGGATCTTCTGGTTTAATCCTGTAATTATGCAGAAAAGCGCACGGAAAAAGATAGACCGGTCCTTCTTGAGCCGCTTCGTTATAATCTTGGATTAGATGCTTATAGCTCATTGCCTGATAGCTAAGATGAGCTACTTTTCTGTTTCCTCCGCCGACATATGTTTCGACTACGCCATCTTCACCGCGTACAGCCTCACAGCTGTCCCACTGTTTTAGCTCGACAATAATAGCGGTCATGTTGCCTCGTTTGTCTTTACCTGAGAGTAGGAAATCAATTCTTTTTGAAGTTGGTTGAATGTTGTATTCAATTGCGACGCCTGCGTCTTTTGGGATTTGTTCTGTATTAAGGACTCCACGCATGTACTGCATGGAGTTCTGCCATGCTCGAAGTTGCGATTCAGTAGTATGTCCGAAGCGAGGAATATATTCTTCGTAAATCTTGTTTACGATCTGATTTAGATCAACATCTTCAATGAACTGCTTCTTTGTATCCTGGTAGACAATCATAGTTTCGTATACTTCGCACTTTTACCTTTAGATTTTTCGATAGGGTACTTTTTAGAAGATTCTTCAAGCTTTTTCATGACGATATCTTCGAGGCTTACATTTAGTTTGTCGGCCAACAAAATAGCATAGTTAACTACGTCCGCTAGCTCTTTGCAGACTTCTTCTTTATCATATTCATCATTCCACTGAAAGCATTCAAGAAGTTCGCCAGACTCAATTGCAATTGATTTTGCCAAGTTTGCAGGAGAATGAAACTGATCCCAGTCTCTATCTTTTGTAAATTTTATCACTGCTGCTTTGACTTGTTCCATGTTAATATTATACCATATAAGAATTCGCCCATCATTGAACGACGGGAAATTCTAGGTACTCCCGACAGCTGCTCTAAGACGTAATCGCGATATGCTTTGGTGCTGGCGACGCTATGCTTTCTTCCATCTCTTCAAAGTCGGAAAGACTTTTGTACAATATTATTTCATTTGTTCATTGGTCATACCTGCCTGTTCGCCAAACTTCGAGAACATTTCGATATATTATT
>CAZHTQ010000041.1:0-6654 GCA_964535375.1 uncultured Candidatus Saccharibacteria bacterium
ACCGACGACCTACGGTTTACAAAACCGTTGCTCTACCAACTGAGCTAAGTCGGCACATATCTATTATAGCACACCTTGCGAAATTTTGGCAAATTTTATATAATATGGTTATGGATATTTTATTGGTGGTGATGGGGGTAGTGATGGTAGGGATGCTGGTATATATAATATATACTGGGCGGAAGCCGCGTGAGATGCGTGATTATAAGGCTATGGAAGAACGGCTAATTCGGATGGAAGGGGAAGTAGCGCGAATTAATCCGGAGATAGACCGTAATTTTCGCGAGAATCGGAAAGAAATTGCTGAGAACTTGGAACGATTGCAACGCGGCAATGAACGAAAACTTGACGAAATGCGCGAAACGGTGGACGAGAAGCTAAAGGCTTCGGTAGAGAAGCGTTTTAATGAAAGTTTTCGGACGATAAGCACGCAGCTGGCCCAGGTGTATAAGGGGCTCGGCGAGATGCAGAATCTCGCGACGGGTGTAGGCGACCTTAAAAAAGTGATGGAGGGGGTAAAGACACGGGGGATTTATGGCGAGGTACAGCTCGGTGCGATCATTGAAGATGCGCTAAATAAATCACAATACGAGGAAAACATTATCACAAAACACGGGTCAAACGACCGCGTGGAATTTGCGATTAAGATGCCAGGGAAAGAGACGGACGTGTACTTGCCGATAGATTCAAAATTCCCGGTGGAGAATTATTCGCGGCTGCTAGCAGCATATGATGCTGGCGATAAAGCGGCGATAACAACCTACCAAAAGGCACTCACCTCAGACGTAAAAGAACAGGCCAAGAAGATTGCTACCAAATATCTAGACCCACCAGCCACGACAGATTTTGCGGTGATGTTTGTGCCGACCGAATCGCTGTATGCGGAGATTATTCGTGTGCCAGGACTTGCAGACGAAGTGCGGCGAAAATACAATATCACGATCGCGGCGCCATCTACTTTGCCGGTAATGCTGAGTGGGCTTTTGATGGGGTTCCGTACGGTTGCGATAGAGAAGCGCTCGGCTGAGGTGTGGCAGTTACTTGGTGCTGTGAAAACGCAATTCGGGAAGTTTGGCGATTTACTGGAGGGGGTGCAAAAGAAATTGCAAGAGTCAGCGAACAAAATTGAGTCGGCCAAGACCACTTCGCGGCAAATTGAAAGAAAACTACGCGACGTGGAAGATTTGCCCGAGGGCGAATCGGTGAAAATGATTGGGGAAGTGTAAATAGTACGTAGCATTCTTGCTGGCAAGATTTATTTATGGTAAAATTGAAATATGGATAAGCAAAAAGAACTTGATGCGGAAACTTTGGCGGCGGCTTTTGTGAAAGAAAGTAAAAAGCCAGTGGCAAAACAAGACATTAATATTGCTAAGACGGTTGAGCCAGAGGACGAGCCTCACGAGGTAGCGGCAAATCAAAAAACAGAAGACGGTAGTCAGTCTAGTAAGAAACCGGCCAGCAAAAACAAGATAGCTGCCGGGATTGCAATATTAGTGGTAGGGATTGCTACCTGCATCGCTGGACTTGTATTCATGCTAATCAATCTCATGGCGAAGCCGGTAGTGCGCGATGCGGAATATTTGGTGCAGGTAGGCAAATGGGCGCGCGAAGATGCGCTGGGTGTGATATGGAATTTCACCGAGATAGGCAAAGGCACGCTTACTACCAATAACCATATTAATGACTACGATTTTATCTGGGCGCTAGATGGTGATACGCTCAAAATTGAGACGGACTGGCTATATGACCTAAACGACGAGTTTACGTACACGCTTAATAAAGATACTGGCAAACTTATACTAAACGAAGATATGACTTTTGTGCCACTCGTAACGGACACAAACTAGCAATGACGAACTTGGGCAATCTTGACTTTTAGCCTTAAGAGTGATATAATATAAAGATAGGGGGTGTTTTTGTACCTTAAAAATAAGGAGGAGTTATTATGAAAGTAGATAAAAACACCATAGCGAGCGATTCCTTAGAACAACAAATCTATGCAAAGCGACACGGGTTTATTGTCTTTCTTGTTTTGGTTTTGGCGTCAGTCGCTGGCTGGATAATCAGCCTTATTATCCTTCCGGGTGGGAATCGATACATAGCGGATTTGGCTTTTGCTCTCATGACTTATCCCCCGTTAATTGCGGCATCGTTTTTCTTTTCTAATGTGGTGCCATACCGGATTCTTGGATCCATCCGGCGCGAGAGCAGCAATCTATTCTTAAATGGTAAGCCATTATGGTCGTTCTTTGATGCGTGGTTGTTTTCACGAACTTCGGAACATGACGGCCATGAGCCAAGGCATGAGGCGGCCGTACTAGCAATGATAGCACTTAGGTCCTATGAGCGTAGCGTACTAGAAGTTGGCTATATTTACGACCAGGATTACAATGCAGAATTACATTCCTGGGTAAAACTAGAATATATGGGGGCTTTATGGATAATAGACCCCATCATGAATCCATGGCTAATAGTGAGATGGGAAAAATATTACTCACAGTATTACCCCAGAAGTGAGCGCGAGATACCGCATACTGCCTTTTGGAACTATCCCATAGTGCAAGATTTTTGCAGGTTAGCCTCGAATCCCGAGACCTCGTTCGTGCTTGATGAGCTAGGCGTTTTTTACAACTTGGGAAAACCAGATTATCTAATGTGGTTTGAAAAAGTCGGATGCGAATCGCTGAACGATGCCAGCATAACTACCACATAATACCCCCTTGCCCCCGGAAACGGGGGCTTTTTGTGGGCTGCTAGCTCGTAGCCTTCCCAATACAAATCTAATCGAAATCTATCTCAATGCCGGAGGTGGCGTTGATGCCGAGGTTGCTGAGGATGTGACAGGGGCGTTTAATCAGCAATGAAACACCGGCCAGCAAGATAAAGTGGGATATTTTCGACTTGATTATTTGGTTTGTATGGTAAAAGCGAGAGCTTAACGGCTTTACTAATTAGTGGATTTTTGCGTAAGAAATTGTTAAGCGAAGCAGATGAAACATTGGTGCCGGATTTCACTTCTATCGGCAGAATCTCACCGCTAGCATTTTGAATGATAAAATCAATTTCGGCACGGGAATCATCCGTCGCATAGTAGTATGGTGTGATACCGGCCGCAACGAGCTCTTGGAAGACAAATTGCTCGGCAAGCGCTCCTTTAAACTCACTAAAGAGTTCATTTTGCCCAAGCACTGCCTGGATGGGCAGGCGCGCTTTAGCACCCAATAGACCCACGTCTAGCATGAAAAGTTTAAAGATATCGTGATCAGCATATACAGAGAGCGGAACTCTGGCCGCATTGACGCGCTGCACGCGAGTGGCAATATTAACATCCTCGAGCCAGAGAAGCGCGGCGTCATAATCTTTAGCACGAGCACCGGCGCGAATCATATTAAAAATGAACTTGCGGTTTTCCTTGGCGAGCTCGCGCGGCAGGATATCGAAAATTTCACGAATGCGCGGGACGACATTTACTGGGGCGTGCTTAGAGAAATCTTGATCGTATGCGCTAAGAATTGCCGACTGGACTTCGCGGACCTTTAATAAATTGCCCTCAGTCAGGTAGTTTTGGATGACGCCAGGCATACCACCAGTAATAAAATAGGTTTTGAGCCGGTCTATAAGCGTATCGTGGAATGATACCGTATCAGCATAACTACCACGCTCAACCAAATCGGCGTAGCCCGGCTTATCCGTGGCGCGTAGGAATTCTGCAAAAGTCATAGGATAAATATCTAGCATATCCACTTTACCAACCGGAAATGACGTACCCTGGTGCAACGCTATACCAAGCAAACTGCCAGCCACAGCAATATGATACTCTGGGGCGT
This sequence comes from uncultured Candidatus Saccharibacteria bacterium, assembly GCA_964535375.1. GTDB lineage: Bacteria > Patescibacteriota > Saccharimonadia > Saccharimonadales > Saccharimonadaceae > Nanosyncoccus. The sequence goes on from CAZHTQ010000041.1 coordinate 3,831, forward strand.
TTTCGCAAAAATACTTAAGTGACGAAAGCGCGCGGGGAATCTCTTGTATTTCATCTAAGATGATGAGGGTTTTGCCTTTTTTGATTTTTTGGCCGGTAGCTACCTCAAGATTATTTACTATGCGCTCTATATCATAATCCAATGCAAAGGTGGCCTGCATATCCGGGTTATTATCTAGGTTGATATAGGCAAAATTTTCATACTGAGTACGACCAAACTCGCAAAGTAGCCACGTCTTGCCAACCTGACGGGCGCCACGCAGAATGAGAGGCTTGCGGTCCTTCTTATTCTTCCAATTAATTAGTTCTTGCAGTTTCGAACGATACATTTGACTTTCCTTATTTTAGTCAATTATAGCAAAAACTTGCAAAAAGTGCAATGATTTACATTAAAAACTTGCAAAAAGTGTAACGTAAGCGCATTAAAAACTTACAAAAAATGTGTCTCTCTATAGGTTTTCTGAAAGATAACATAACGCTTACGACTTTGTATAGCCTAATCAAAATCTATCTCAATGCCGGAGGTGGCGTTGATGCCGAGGTTGCTGAGAATGACCAGCTCGTCATCCGGGATAAGGTGAGTGGCGTGGAGTTCGGCACCCTGAAGTTTGCCGAGGTTATCGAGAAGCGTCTTCACAATAGGATTGGTCGTAGAACAGATAGAAAGTGCAATCAAGACTTCACCGAGATGAAGATGAGTTTCTTTGAAGTTCGAAGTCTTATCTTTGATTGCAAGAATCGGCTCCAAAATAGCTGGCGCGATAAGGTCAACTTCGTCGGGAATTTTATTGAGTAGCTTTAAGGCATTAAGGATGGTGGCGGAAACAGGGGAGAGTATGTCGGTTTTCTTGCCAGTCACGAACTTGCGACCAAGTTGAATTGCCGCAGCAGGGCGATCCGACTCGGAGCGGCGAGCTTCAGCATGGACTGCTACGACGCGATCATTTTCACTCAGGCCGAGCTCATTCATGAGGAGCTTGATGCGCTTCGGAGTATCTTCGGTGGCAATGCCTTTTTTGTGGTCAACCGTCGCACGATAGTAACGGCGAATAATCTCATCCTTCGCGGCGCGGCTCACAGCCTTGTCATCGGTGATGCACTCGCCGATGACGTTGACGCCCATATCGGTAGGCGAAAAGTAAATATCCTTGCCGGTGATGCGACGTAAAATCTCTTTGAGGACTGGGAAAGTCTCGAGGTCACGATTATAATTGATGGCAGTGGTGCCGTATTTCTCGAGGTGAAAATGGTCAACCATATTAATATCACCAAGATCCGCAGTGGCGGCCTCGTAGGCGACATTGACCGGATGTTTGAGCGGCAAAGACCAGACAGGAAAGGTCTCAAACTTGGCATAGCCGGCATTCACACCTTTTTTTGACTCGTGATAGAGTTGGGAGAGTGCGGTGGCTAGCTTGCCGGAGCAAGGACCCGGGGCAGAAACGACAACAAGTGACTTTGTGGTCTTGATGTAAGGATTCGCACCGTAGCCTTCGTCAGAGACAATCGTGTCAACATCTGTAGGATAGCCCTTGGTCGGCGTATGGAAATAGACGTTAATATCATAATCTTTGAGCTTCTCAGCAAAATCGGCGGCCTTTTTCTGACCCTCGTAGAGCGTGATGACTACAGAACTGACATAAATACCCTTGCCGCGAAGGAATTCGATAAGGCGAAGCACCTCGGTCTCGTAGGAAATCATATGATCGGCGCGAATCTTAGAATGCTCAATGGCGTTCGCATTAATACACAAAATAACCTCAGCTTCGTCCTTGAATTCTTGCAGGAGTCGGATCTTGAGGTCGGGTGCGAAACCGGGGAGAGTGCGAGCGGCGTGCTGATCGTCTATCAGTTTGCCGCCGAATTCGAGATAGAGTTTATCAAACATAGCGATGCGACTTTTAATTTTCTTTTTCTGGATTTTTAAGTATTTTGCTGCATCAAAACATTTTTTTGTAGTCATGTTGTCCTTTGGTGTTATCTGGTTATGGTCTTATTATAGCACAAGAATAATGAACGTGCGGGAAAAAGTGTTGTAATATTTACAATATTTTGGCGGTTTTTGGCGGTTTTTGTTGTATTTTTTACAATGTTTTGGTTAAGTTTCGGCTAAGTTTTGGTAGTGGTGCTGGAAGAAACTCGATTTAATCCTAGGCAATAATGCCGCCGCCGAGGCAAAAAGAAACTCCCCTACGGGAGAATCTTAATGATTGATGACAGTTGATTCAATGCAGTATCTTATATCAATCAATCTATAACACATATTATAGATCTACTTATTCAAAATGTCAATAATTTGGTGGCTCTTAGTTATTATTTTTAGTCTTTTAATGGAATGTCGCTCCGTTCTGAGGTATTCTTTTGTCCTTGAAATACCTTGTTTTTCAGAAAGCCTGATGCGACTAAAATCTATAATAATGTTTTCCGACTGTTTATTCGCTTCGCGAAGGTTATTTTGTATAGTACGCTTGCCTTTACCAATTGGCGATTTAAGCTCCCATCTAATATTTGTCTTTATGACGTATAAATCTGGATTTTTACTCTGCCTTGTTTTTAGAAAAATAACATCGCTCTTAAAGTGATTCGCCAAAATACTGGCCGCACACTTTTCGTGTGGACGAGGTTTCGATGTACAGCTATCCTCAATATGGACATCATACTTATTTGGCATATTATTCATATTAGCATGATGGCTCACGAATAGCAAACTTAAGCGATAATACTGGGCCTAGGCAATAATGCCGCCGCCAAGGCAAATTTCGCCATCATAGAAAACGGCAGATTGGCCGGAAGCGGGACGCTTGATTTCGCTGTCAAAAATCAGG
>CAZHTQ010000042.1:0-5743 GCA_964535375.1 uncultured Candidatus Saccharibacteria bacterium
TGCGAGTGTAGTACAGCGGTTAGTATACAAGTTTTCCAAACTTGGGATGAGGTTTCGACTACCTCCACTCGCACCAGTAAAGTACAAAATAAGAGCTTGCTCTTATTTTTTGTACTTTGGTGGGGCGAGGCCGAGGGAGATTTTCTACCTCCACTCGCACCAATAAAAAGTAACCCCGTAGGGGTTAGTTTTTGTTGGTATGCATTGGATGTGATCGAAGCCAGGTTTCGCATCGAGCGAAGCGAGATCCCTCCTACCTACACTCGCACCATACGGAAAATTCGGTAATTATACCATTTAGCTAATAGCCGCAAGCGGAGATGCGTAAATTTGTATAATATTGAACTTTAGAATTAAAAGCATTGGTGTAGGTTTGTTCGGCTTCTTGTGCTTTAAGTCGATAATTACGTGGGCACACCTTTCCTTTTAATGTATAAGCTGAACACTGGTTCTGCGTCAAAACAACTCCTTGGTCCTCCCAATCGTCTGCCTGTCGTTTCCAGTTTTGCCAAGTGTTATACAATGACGCTACATAGGAATCTTCATTTGCTAATGTTTCCGGAGTTTTATCTCCGTAAGTTGATTTATAACTATCACATTTAGTATTTGTATTTATATTTGTATTTGTAATTGTCTGGATTGGCTTTTGTTCGGGCATAATTTCGCTTTCGCTTGTGCTCTCGGCGGAATCATTATTGGAGACATTTTGCGTGCTGGTAACAGTTTGGCTTTCACTATATGATATATCGGATTTTATCTCTGTGTTTAAGTATTCATATGCTGAATCAATATCGGTTTGACTAACACCGACGTCTTTTGCGGCAATCTCCACGCTGTTCAAACGCTGTTTTATGTCTGATATTTCTGATTCGTTGTCTGGCGTGGGGTATCGGCTATGGCAATCAAGTTGTGCCTTATATGACGCAATGAGTTTTGAGTAAAACTGTGGGTCGCCAGCCTCTACATCTGTATATGCCGCGTTCAAACACGCCGCTAGACCCGCGTAATCGGCGTTCTGCGCCGCATTATTATCATCAGGCGCATCTTTTGCCGTCTCATCGTTTTTAGGCGTATTTATCAACGCAAAAACGCCAAAAGACAAACCGCCAACAATCACAATGGCGGCTAATACTTTACCGATAATACCAAAATCAAAATCGCGACGTTTCTTTTTGGGCTTGGATTCCGACGCCGTTTCAAAACCACGTTCGCGCATTATGCGGCGGACTTCATCTTCATTTCGTTGCTGTACGTCAGTCTTTTCCATATTTGTTATGCTGCATGTTAAATTAAAATTGATTTAGAGCAATTTAATTATATCACGAAACGGGTCAAAAATATACCCAGAAGCCGGTTATGGTTTAGAATATAACTGAAAAACCCTTTGTGGGTCGTAAAGTTCTTTTTTGTTGACATATGTTTATGGGTACGTTATAAGGTAAGATTCGCCGTCTTTTAGGGATTCAATGTTGTAAACATTATCACTCATCCCGCACCAGTAAAAGTAACCCCGTAGGGGTTAGTTTTTAGATGTGGGTTACTTTGGCAGGAGTAAAAATGCCACGGTGCCGGCGGCGGCGCCCAGAATAATCGTAATAATGATAGTAATGATAAGACTAATACGGGAGTCTTTCTCTGGCTTCTCAATAATGGTAACAGTGCCTTTTGGCTCTTCGGCTTTATCGACGGGGATTTGGCGGGGCTTGTAGACATTGCGTGACAAGGGGCGCTTAGTGACTTTTTCGGCATTGATAAAGGGGCGAACGGGGATTTTCATCTGCTCGCTCGCAGCGGGCTCGGTAACAGGCTTCGCGGGCGGGGTGGGCTCAGGCTTTTTGGCCCCTCGGATGAGTGGGATGCGGGGAATTTTCTTGGATTTGGCTGCTTTTAAATCTTTGGCGGCAGCAGATGTGGCGGTGCCTAGGGGGCGCTTATCGGTGGGATTTGAGACGAACTTACCGGAGAAATCTTCAATAACACCAAAATTTGGCTGGCTTGTGGCAGGACGCTCTTCAAAAATCTCCTCGAGGCGGATTTCTTCGGTGACTTGCCTGGTTGCGACGCGAGCGGCCGAGCCATCGGGCAGGCTCACCTGAGGCTGGGTTGCCGCATGGACACTAGAAACACCTGTGCGGGGACGACTCACGGCACTTGCCGCGGATTTTTTGGGGACAAAATCAATGTATCGTTTATTCATGCTCTCACTCTTTTTGCTATGTCAATTATATCAGTAAATTCACTGAGAATCAAGGATGAGCCGCCACATAAAATGCCGTTTATGCCAGGCACGGTGAGGTAGGCGCCAGCGTTGGCGGGGCTCACGCTACCGCCGAAGAGGATGGGGAGACTCTCGGCTGCTTCGGCACCATAGATGTCTTTGATGGCGGAACGGATGATGCTGACTACCGAGGCGACTTCGTCGGGGGAGGCGAGCTTGGCACCTTTGACGCTAGAGATAGCCCAGACTGGCTCGTAGGCAATGATAACTTCCCCGATGTCTTCTGCAGAAACGTCGCGGAGGCCACTCATGAGTTGGTCGCGGATGACATCGGCGGTTTCGCCAAAGGCGCGCTCGGACTCGGTCTCGCCGATGCAAAGAATAGGGGTGATTTTGTTGCGGAGAGCGGCGGCGACTTTCTTTGCGATGGCTTTGTCGTCTTCGCCGAAAACGTAGCGGCGTTCGGAGTGACCAATGATGGCGTAATCGGCAATGCCGCGAAGCTGGCTCATGGATGTTTCGCCGGTGTAGGCACCGTAATCTTGGTAGAAGCCGTTTTGGGCGGCAAGTTTTAACTTGTGGCGGTCAATTTGGAGGGAGAGGGGTTGCAGAGCAATGATAGGTGGTGCAATAACAACCTCTACATCGCGGTAAGCAGGGAGTTTTTTCAAAAGTTTGTGAAGATAAATGGAGGCTTCGCCCACATTAAAGTTTAATTTCCAGTTGCCCACGACATAAGTTTTCATATTTTTATTATAGCATACTTTGTGTGGTATAATAAAAATAGTAAGTGGAGATTATTATGAAAAAAGTATTAGCCTTTGACATTGATCAGACGCTCAATGTCGCCAAAACGCCAATTACCGATGATATCGCGAGACTCTTAGTGCGATGCCTAGATCATTTTGAGATTTGTCCGATATCGGGGCAGAAATTTGACCAGTTTTTGGTGCAAATCGTAAATAGGTTGGACGGCGTGACAGACGAGCAACTAAAACATCTGCATCTATTCGTGGCGCAAGGTACGCAGTATTACAGATACAATGGCACTGAGTGGGAGCAGGTATATAATTACCCGCTCACGGATGAGCAGGTGGCGAAGATTACGGCGGCTTTGGAGCAGGCGGCCAAGGAGCTTGGCTACTGGGAGGCCGACAAATTACAGCCGGGCGACGAGATTATTGAAAACCGCCTAAGCCAAGTAACATTCTCGGCACTAGGGCAAAAAGCCGGTACTGCCGAGAAGTATGCTTGGGATCCAGACATGAAAAAGCGCGAAGCAATCTGCGCTAGATGCCGGGAGCTCGCGCCAGAGTTTGAATATGAGATAGGCGGTACTACATCTATCAATGCGATTACGCCTGGCATGAATAAGGTGTTTGGGATGACGCATTTGCTAGAGGAATTGGGGGTCAAAAAGGAAGATATTTTGTATTTTGGTGATATGACACAACCTGGTGGCAATGATTACCCGGTGGTACAGATGGGGATTGACACGATTACGGTGAGGTCGCACGAAGATACGGGGTATGCGCTGCGCGGGATACTAGGGGTACTGGGAGAGATTGTGGCTTAAGTGAGTGGGGGAGCCACATCATGTACATAGCGTAGATACAATGTGGTTAGCTTAGATTGTAGCTGAGGCGGATGAGGTCGTCTAGCTCGGCGTCGGTAAATTGGTAGCCGGCAAGGACGATCTCAATGCCGCCGCGACCAAAGTAGCGTGACTCCATGACGGACTCGTATTTTTCGGTGAGGAGGTTTTTTAATTCCTTGTCGGTGCGGAGTTCGATAGTGTTGCTATTTTCGACGAGGAACACTTTGTCGGTGGGAGTTTTTTTGTAGAGTTTGCGGCCGTTATCGATGGATTCTTGATATTCCCCGATGCCGCTGATGGCTTGGATATTCATGGGTCTCCTTATTTTAGAAATGTTAAATAATATTTGAGCTCATTAATGGAGCCTTCGATGTCGCTAAGAGCGCGGTGATCTTCGGGCTTAATAAACTTGGTGCTGCGGACGGTTTCAAAATAAATCTTCCAGGCGGAGACGTCAAGCATACGGTAATGCAAGCGAGCATTTAGCGCGGGCATTTCGCGTTCGATGAATTTGCGATCCTGATGGATGGAGTTGCCGGCAAGATAGATATCTTTTTTGGTGAAATAAGTATCAAGGAAGCCAAGAAGTTCTGCTTCGACCACAGCGACTGGCTTGCCGGATGCGTTTTGCGCCATGAGAGCGTCGCGCGAATCAGAGTGTGCATCCCAAAACTCGCCCACCATGCGCTCTTTCATGAGTGAATCTGGGACTTTGACGACGGCAGTAAAGCGTGCGATTTCGTTGAGATTTAAGTCGGTAGCGATGGCGGCAACTTCGAGGATGCGATCCTTGACAGGATCGAGACCGGTCATTTCGAGGTCGATCCAAAGAAAACGAGCGCGTTTCATTACATTTCCTCCGGAATTTTAATACCGAGAAGGTCTAGGCCGTGAGTCATAACACTTAAGTAAACTTGGACGAGCGTGGCACGCTCTGCCTCGCGATCAGAACCGGCGACTGGGCAGTTTTCGTAAAAACGGCTGAATTCTTGGGCGAGTTCGTAGAGGTAGGTGGCGATTTTGTGAGGAGCAAGCTCTGCGACGGCGTCGGTCAAAATGGCTTTGTATTCGAGAAGTTTTTTCATTAGAGCGTGCTCGGTAGTGGCCAAAATGATCCCATCTTGGACTGCGTCGCCGTCGCCCGTCGCCACGGGGACGGCGCGCTCATCCTCGCCTTGCCAGGCTCCGGAGGTCCTGCGATGGGACATTTTGGTCACCGCAGATTCTGTTCGACTCAGAATTTTCTTGGCACGGACGCAGGAGTAGAGGAGGTAGGGGCCGGAGTTGCCGGTCATTTTGACAGATTCGGCTGGGTCAAAAATGATATTGCCGCCCATTTTGTATTTGAGAAAAGCGTACTTGGTGGCGGCGAGGGATATGACGCGATCGGAAGAGCCGAATTCGGTGTTAAGAGCGTCGCTCACGAGATTGAGGACGTCGACGGCTTTTAGGAAATTGCCTTTGCGCGAGGACATTTTGACGCCGCCTGGAAGCTTGACGAGGCCGTGGGTTAAGTGTGTGGTTTTTGCAACTAAATCGGGGGCGTACTGCTCGATAGATTTAAGCACGACAGCCATATAATCTTTTTGCTCGGAGCCAGTGATGACGATGGATTTGTCAAAATGATAATCCTGCCATTTGGTAAAAATGAGACCGACGTCTTTGGCTTCGTAGGTGGGGACACCCTCTTTGTTGATAAAGACGCGGGCGTGGAGGCCGTATTTTGCACCATCGAAAATGACGGCGCCGTCGGACTTTTCGTAGACGCCAGCTGCTAGCTCACGCTCCACTGTAGCAAGACCGAGGGCGGCAACGGTGGATTCGGGATAATATTTGTCGAACTTGACGCCGATGGAAGCATAAAAATCTTTGAAATAATGATAGGATAATTCCCTGCCGCGCCAGTAAAGATCCGCCAGAGGGGTGCC
>CAZHTQ010000043.1:0-5703 GCA_964535375.1 uncultured Candidatus Saccharibacteria bacterium
CCTTAAAACTCGCCCCCTCACCAGTAATCAGCACCGAAGAATACGCTTTCTCAAGCGTCTGGTTTACCACTGCCACAAATTCGGTAGGTGTAAAACTATTCGGTTGTTCTTGCATTTTTGCCTCTTATTACTTTATAGTACGGCACCGTACCAGTGACAATCGTAAACGCTAAGGTCAGCGCCCGCGTCATCACAGTTACAATTGTCGCCGTCGGAAAATCCACCCCCAGCGCAATCATCACCCCCGCCATCCCCAGTTCATACAATCCATACGGCACGATCCCATCAAACACCGACCCTATCGCCTCGCCCACCAAAATAAACGGCAATAGTTCCGGCCGCCCCAGCGAAATCGCCACTATCCAATACGTCGCCACTTCAAAAAACGAGTACACAAACCCCCATAGCACCGGTTTTTTGAGATATTTTTTATTCTCTTTGGCAATTTTTACGCTCTCATGTATATCCGCAAAATAATCGCTGATTTTCGAATATCGCATCGCACTCTTTTTGTGCCCCAATGTCACTATGCGTACCACAAAATTCATAATATTTGCCACCGTCTTTGAGAAAAACTCAATCCGCTTTTTGCTAGACGCTACATATATCACAAGCCCCAGTGCCACTCCCACCCCCAGGTTCATTAACAACGACACCGGTATTATCCACATCGCCCCCTCCGGAATCGCATTTAATATTAGCAAAACCACAATTGCCACTAGTGCCTGCGCATAGTTCACTACCGTCGTCACCGCATACCGAAAGACATATAAAAACGATGCCTGCCCCGCGCTCACATTGTACGGATGCAGTCTGTACGTCAAATACGCAAGTCCACCGATCCCCCCAGCCGGCACCGCATGGTTCACGAAATTAAGCTCGGTTGATATTAGCAACTTCTCCTGCCAACTAAATTTCTTCCCATCCCCGCGATTTTCAAGATACGAGAAAAATATCTGCCCGCACGCGTAGTACATATATAGTTGCTCCGGAATCAATAATAGTAGCACAAAAATATTTGCTTCCGCCAAGTGATGAAAAGTTTCCACCATATCTGGCCAGTTTTGATATATTACCCACCCCACCAAAATAATCGTCGCCACCGACAGTACCGCGCGAAAAGATATCAACTTATGCTTTTTCCTAGCCATATTTATTATTATACCACATGTGATATAATATTAGATATGAGATATTTGGCTATTCTTGGTCGTGAACCCAAGCTTTCGCTCGCAGAGCTAGAAGCGCTTTTTGCTGATGTAAGGCAGCTCACTTCTGCCACGGCTATTTTTACGGCGGCTGATGCCAATATCAACCGGCTCGGAGGTTCACTTAAGCTCGCCATGCCGCTCGCGGTTTCTCCGCTAGACTACCTCCGTAGTGTAGAAGATGGCAAACTCACCATCGCCGTAAGCGATTATTCTCGTCATGCTTCCACCAAAACCGCCACCGTGGAAGCTCTCAAGCTCAAAAAAATCCTTGTACGTCACGATCGCTCTGTGCGTGTAGTCGAAAACAAATCCGCCACGCTTAGCACCGCTTCTTCGCTTCACAACGGACTATCCGGTAGAAATCCGCGCAAGGTAGAATTTATTAAGATTGACAAGGATTGGTATCGTGTAGTCGGCGTGCAAGATATCGACGCTTACGCCCGTCGTGACCAAGCCCGCCCCGCTCGCGATGCACGCATTGGTATGTTACCGCCCAAGCTCGCCCAAATCCTCATCAACCTTTGCGGCCCGCTTCCCGCCGGCTCTCGCATTTTGGATCCATTTTGCGGCACGGGCGTAGTTTTGCAAGAAGCAACTCTTATGGGATATATCCCATACGGTACAGATATCAATGAGCGGATGATAGAGTATACCGAGAAAAACCTAGCCTGGCTCACGGAAACCCAAAAAATAAATACCCCTTTCTCAGTTTCTCTTGGTGATGCCACTTCATTTCAGTGGACTCAACCAATTGACGCTGTCGCCTGCGAAGCATATCTAGGTCGTCCAATGTCAACCATCCCACCAGAAATAAAGCTTAAAACCGAAAAACAAGAATGCGGAGCAATAATCAAAGGATTTTTGAAGAATCTGGCGGGGCAAATCAAGCCTGGCACGCCAGTAGTAATAGCAATACCAGCATGGCTTCGCGAAAATGGTACATATTCTCGCCTCGAAATCCTTGACGAAATCGAACATATGGGGTATAATGTAAGTAATAAAACACGCGAGGGCTTGCTTTATCATCGAGATGGGCAAATCGTCGCTCGCGATATAATAATATTAAGGAAGAATTAAATGTCACACGTAAAAGCTGGCGGTACCGCCAAAAACGTCCATAACAATGCTGGCCAGCGCCTTGGCGTTAAGCGCTTTGGTGGCCAAAAAGTCAAAAACGGCGAAGTCCTCGTCCGCCAAACTGGCGCCACGAAGCTCGCAGGCGAAGGCACTTATATGTCACGCAACTTTACAATCCACGCTGCGAAAGACGGTGTCGTCACCTTTGTAAAGACCAAGAAAACTCACTTTTCTGGCAAATCTTTGCCACGCGTTCGCGTAGAAGTCCGCTAAAAATAACCCCTTTCGGGGTTATTTTTTTATTTTACAATGGCTAATTTATTCTTTCCTTTTTTAACAATCGCGGTTTGATTGATAGTAATATCCTCAGTTACTTTTACGCCATTCACTGTAATTGCCCCCTGTGCGATAAACTCACGCGCTTTTTTCTTACTCTCGGCAAGCCCAGTCCCCACTAACATATCTACTAGTAACGCGCCTCTAGCCACTACTGGCAAGTATGCTGCCATCTCGACCAGTTCGTCCTCGGCAAACTCAGAAAAATCGGTAGTTTTATCAAATAATCGCAAAGTTAGGCTTTCGATAGCTTCTGCCGCCGCCTTACCGTGCACCACCTCAGTTACACCACGCGCCAATGCTCTCTGCGCAATACGCTTCTCGGGGGCTTCAAAATGTCGCTTCAAGATGTCATCAATCTCATCTTTCTCGAGCAAGGTGTAGATTTTGATGAGATATTCTACAGCCTCATCTGGCTGCCCTAGCCAAAACTGATAGAAATCAAATATACTTGTATAATTTCCCCCACCATTATCAGTACTAGCGAGCCAAATTGCATTACCCTCCGACTTACCAAACTTCCGCCCCGTTACTGGATCTATCACAAGCGGTGTGCTCCATACATCTACTTCTGCACCCTCTAGTCGCTTTATCAAATGCATACCGGTAGTGCAATTGCCGTATTGATCAGCACCGCAAAGCTGCATCCTCACATCATGCTCGCGGAATAGGTGCAAAAAGTCATATCCCTGAATCAAAGTATACGAAAACTCCGCATACGAAATCCCGGAGCCTCCTTCACCGATACGATTTTGCACAAATTGGCGATCAAGCAACTGCGTCATGGAGAAATTTTTCCCTACCTCACGAAGAAACGGCAAAAACCGCATATCTTTAAACCAATCGTAATTGTCAACCATAGTCAGACCAGGGGTGGCAAAATCTTTAGAATTGCCATCACCACTATGAATGATGCGCTCGATCTGAGCTTTAATGCAAGCCTTATTATGATCTACCTCGTCAAGAGTTTTAAGATCGCGTTCACCGTTATCTTTCGGGTCACCAATTTGACCCGTAGCACCGCCAACTAGCAAAAACGGCGTCCAGCCGTGTCGCACAAAACACGCGCACATCATAAGTGCCGCCAAATTCCCTATCGTTAGCGAATCCGCCGACGGATCCGCCCCCCAATAAAACTTCTTGTTCTCACGATTGTCTAAATCTTCTGGATTCTCAATAGTTGTCTCGGCTTTAAAGCCACGGTATATTAATTCTTCTGATAGTTTCATATTACTATTATATCACAAAGTATAGCCTTCTCTTGCTTTACCAGCCCACTCATCCGCCATTTCGTTAAGCTCCGTCCCTACATGTCCCCTCACCCATATTAATTTCACCGGCAACGAAGTATAAAGATCATACATTTCTTGTACCATTTCCAGGTTTTTTATCTCACCTGTCTTCTTTTTCCAGCCGTTCGCCTTCCACGTTGGTGCCCATTTCGTCAAAGTATTCACCCAAAACTCGGAGTCTGTATGTATCTCACACCCCTCATCGCCAGCATATTTTATCGCCGCAATTATCGCCGACCCCTCCATCCGAATATTGGTCGTCGCCTTATCGCTGCCTAGTGCCACTGGCTTTGCTTCGCCCTCACCCTGCAATATTACCGCCCAGCCCCCAGGTCCGGGATTCGGCTCCGCACTTCCGTCCGTCCACAAAATTTTCATCTTTACCTCCCATTTTTATAATAATCCCTCTCATTATATCACACTTCCCGCCCTTCTCAAATCCCCCTATCCCGCAAAGAGACACCGTACCGCTTTACCATTTTGGCGAGTATGAGAACCGTAGAACATCGAGGAACCACCACTACCATGAATTGGCCACACAAAACTAGCCGTTCTATTACCAATCTGACCAGCATATGCCGACCAGTACATTGCATCCTGCAACATTGATTCTGTAAATACCGAATCCTTAATATTTCCACTTCCAACGAACAAATATGGCGACGCTCTCAATATACTAAACATCTCTAGGTATGTTGGATTAGTACTCGAGGTGTAGCGTATAATCATCTGCCCACCATTAATAGAATACGACAATCGACTAAAATCATAAGACAAGTCCAAACTCGTATCTTCTAATTGCGCAGTTGGCATCCTCCAACCCTTAGGGCAAATGTCATATGGCGCAGTTTTCCATCCATCATCTACCGCCACACTACCAAGCGTAGCCGCGTGCCACGAATAGTACGAATAGCATCCCGTTTCCGATTCGCAATCTTCACCACCACTATTATATACAAATGCCCTATCATTATTGTCGAATCCTTGCATAGACGATTCCGGTAGTTTATTGCCATCCTGGAACCCTACCGACGTAGGCATCACATAACCAGCCGCCATATTGGTATTATCGGAAGTTAAAGCAGTGCCACCGGCAAGATTTAAGTTCTTGGTCATCCACACCTTACCATCCGGAAGCTTCGCCACCGTATATTCCTGATTATCACGATTATCTACCAGCGTAATAGTTTGTCCCACTTCCATCGCCGCGGCGTCAGTTGCGGAAAAGTTTTGCATAGAACGATCAAATATGCATCTAACAGTGTCCCCAGTCCTTGGCGACGAAGAATTGAGTCCGCTCCAATTCGGTCCTAAATAGTAGTCCGTAACATTTCCCTGCACAGTAGTGCAGTAGTCTGTATCACAAGATGCCCAATATTGAGAGCGATTATCCTCTTTACGAAAATTACCATCGGTATAGAATAGACTATTTCTCGTTATGTGCAGGATGCTATTTTCATAACTTAGTATACTGCCACCATTTGCAACGGATAACCAGTTTTTCGCAGTCGGAATTTTCCATCCCTTGGCACATATATCATTTTTGATCACACCATCTGAAGGATTCGTGTTCGCGGTTGATACGTACCAGTTATAATACGAATAGCAAGGTTGCATACCGTTACAATCAGTATTTGCAAAATTCGCAACTTCCGAAAACCCGGATGTGGTAGTCGTAGAATTTGCAGGGAGAGTGTAGTTCTCGGCGACGTTAGAGTCGGCAGGAGTGATAGTGGTACCGCCGGCAAGGTTGAGGTTTTTCGTCATCCACACATTACCATCGGCGA
>CAZHTQ010000044.1:0-5643 GCA_964535375.1 uncultured Candidatus Saccharibacteria bacterium
CATGTTATAAGAATATCACTGCTCTTTTTGGTTGTCTAATTATTCAACAACGCCGGATTGAATCAAAAAATGCCGCAATGAAATCTGGCGACATTGCATGAAATACCATAGCGCAGAAAGCCCGATAATTATGCCAAACGCTCCTAGTGGCGCACCCTGGATTAGAAAAGCGGTGCGGGTGACGCGCATAAGGTGACCCCCAAAATGTTTGTTTAATTTTGGGGGATAATGCGCGCCAGGCCCCGCGCCCTCAAGATGTCATGACGGCATAAACCGATCATCCCAAAGGTGGCGCTTCGGCAGGTTCGGTCCCGATTAGTTTAGTTGCTTAACCTGCAAAGCATCTAGCTCTACTGGTGTTTCGCGTCCAAACATTGATACCATCACCTTGAGCTTACCCTTAGCAGCATCAATTTCTGACACGGTTCCCTCAAAGCCCTTAAATGGCCCATCCGTAATTGATACCACCTCGCCAATCTCGTATTTGACCGAGAATTTTGGATCCTCTACGCCCATGCGCTTCTTGATCTTCGCGATTTCTTTTGGCGATACTGGAGTAGGCTGCGTGCCAGTACCAATAAACCCAGTGACTCCTGGTGTGTTACGGATAATATACCACGTTTCGTCCGAGAGTTTCATATCGACGAGCACATATCCCTGCAAAATTTTGCGGTCCACCACCTTACGCTTGCCGTTTTTAATCTCAATTTGCTTTTCTTTTGGTACGATTGCCTCAAAAATCTTGTCTGCCATCTCAACCGTACCAGTCCGCTGGTTGATTGAATCTGCCACTTTGTCTTCATAGCCGCTGTATGTCGAAATCGCATACCACGCCCGGGTGTCATCATATCTATTTACTGCCATATATTTCCTTTCTATTTATTTCCTAATATCAAACCAAATAGCCAAGTGAAGAATAGGTCGAGTAACGTAATCATCACTACAAAGGCTGCTGTATATACGAAAACCGCGAGTACCATCTTCCAAGTGGCTTTGCGATTCGGCCATCTTACCTGGCGAATCTCTTTCCACGCATCACGTAGATATCGGAAAAATGCCACAAACGGTCTTATGAGTATAAAAGGTTTCTTGCTACCTGAGTTCTTTTCTTTTTTGGTTGCCGCTTTTGGGGCTTTCGCTTCTACTGCTGCCTCTGGTGCTTTGCTGGGCTTTGTCGGCACCGGCACGGCCTTATTCTTATTTTTCGGCTTTTTCGTCTGCTGGTCCGCCGGCCTGCTCGGCGCCTCTCCGGCCTTAATTCTCGTAATATTCGCCATTTTACTCCTTTACCTAATTATATCACATAGTATCAAAAAAGTCTGATACCAGACTTGTCAATATTATATCACTCGTGCGACATATAGTCAAGATATTCTTTCACCATTCTCGCCCCAGAAATTATTGGTAAATACGCAAAAAGTTGTTCGCGCACTGTGTACTCCAAATCGAAATCATTGTCCCAAGTAAAAATCGCACGCTCCATCTGCTCATAAACTGATTTTAATTCATTTCCAGCCACATCAAAATGATATTTGCGGTCACAATCCGCCACGCCGCCATCATGCGTTGATATGAGTAATTGTAGATTTGCCACGTCCTTTTCCCACGAAGTCCCACACGCCTCGAGTCCTACAATTGGTAGATTTAGTGCGGCATTACACCCGCACGATAATCCGTAAGCTAGCCGCTCATCATAGTCGGCAAGGTAATGCACATGGCTTCTTAGATAATCATCTTCTTGTACTTTGCGAAGAATGTCGTTTAGCCGTTTGCTCATAACTAGGTCGCCACTATGCACTCGCCCGGCAAGAATATAATGCGCCCCGCGCGGTTCTAGCACCTCGCGCAACCTACGCGTATCCGTAAAAACGAGTTCGGGTCTTTTATAATCTACCAGTCGCCTCTTAAAGGTAAAAACAAAATCATCATCACTAAACTTCAATTTTGTTCCGTTTTGGTCTGGATAATCTTCTAAAATTGTATTTAATTGCTGCCGTCCACACCGTTTAAGCATGCGTATTGCAAGGCTGTCGAGTTCTTCTAGGGCCATGCCATAATTGGCGGTAGGTACGCCCAATCTATCTATTATATCATAATTTTGATAAAAAGTCAATATGTCCGGCAGTACCCATTTCTGCAAATCTATACCATTAGTGATTGGTACAAACTCTATTTTTTCACCGTCACGGTCATGGTAGTCCGCCACTCTCGCATGAAGTTTCGACACCGCCGACCTCTTCCCGGCAATTTCCAGCGCAATGTTAGAGAGTTTAATTGTGTCATGATCAAATAATCCATCAAGCCACCGTCTTATACTGGCGTGTTTAATGTTTGGTAGCACAAACCTCCGAATTTGATCACGGCTAAACTCCGCCTCCGCCGCCTGCACCAAAGTGTGGTTGGTATATAAAGTATGCTCGCGAGTTTTTACCATAGCCTGATAGAAATCAAGTCCACCCGTCATCTCGTCATCTAGCATTGCGAGCGCCGCAAACACCGTTACTACTTCGTTTAGCTGTACTATTGCCGGGCGAACCCCCAGCATTTTAAGTGCTTTGTATCCACCAAAGCCCAGTGCTACTTCCTGATACAGTCTATGGTCGCTGCCAGAAAGCCCCTGATACAGCACCCCAATATTAGGCTCGGTAATCGCTACGATTTGCGTGCTATTAAACTCTTTTCGTACCACGTCGAGATTCACGAGGCTATCATTACATACTATATATACTCTACCTACTTGCACGTAGCCAAAATCTCGCCAATCTTTACGCTCCAATCTGTCAGTATAGGTCCCATCCTCAAGCACTTGGTGACTTTCCGTGGTATAAAATGGCGTTATCAACGTGAAAGGTACACCCATCTCATCCGCTACGCGTCTTGTATCGGCAGCAAGCACTCCTAACCCACCACCGCCACGAATACCGTTTGCGGTATCATAGTATTCCAAAGTCCAATAAGTATATTGCCCGTCCATTACTGCTTATGATTATATCACAAAATCTTTATTAAAGCATGATTAATATTTCATCGCATCAGGCAATGCACTGGCGATCCTCTCATGAAAATCCCAATCAAAATCCGGCAGTTTTTCGGCATTTTTGTGTAAATATTTTTTGCGGATCTCTGCCGCCGTAAAAGGTTTGCATGGTATCAACACGTAATGCTTAAAGAAATTTAAGCCCTTTTTGTAGCCCTCTGGCGGCAATATAGCCATCGGCAAAAAATCACAGTTCATCTTTGCGTCCTTAAATAAATCTATCGCAAGTACTGACATCGTCGGGATTATCGGCTCGCTCTTATCGTAAACATCTTTTGACTTAAATACGGTAGTCTGCCTAGTAGCGCTAGGAGCCACAAATATCACCCCACCGTTTTTTACCGTCTCGCGCGAAAGTTTGGTATAAAGCTCGCGAAACTCATGCTTATATTTTGAGCCTGCAATGAACAACGGTGTGCCTTTTCTGAGATTCATTTTAGCCCAAGTAGATGGTGTAATAGTGGGGGTAATAATAATACCGAGTTTCAAAATCCTGTCATAATCTGGCGCCAAGGCTTCGTACCACGGCAAATTCACCGGAAAAAGCATCGGTTTGTCCCCCATCACGTCCATCTTCATCATTAGTATGCGAGCAATTTCACCAAGCGAAGGATGGTTAAACCCTACTACTAAACCATTTTTATTATCATGCGGAAACCCGTCATAACTACCAGGCGTCAACTTCTTGAGCTTCTTTACCAGTTTAGCACGGGCATTTCTAGAATGCGCCTCCGGATCGTTTTTGGGTCCCGTTGTGCCGAGTACATAATTAATCGCGGCATTGCAGATTTTTCCTACTGGCACCATCTCCTTGCGCAAATTTTCTGCTCCAAGAGTCTTCAGCAGTGAGTAGTTTTCATGCTGAATTTTATCTATCACTTCCTCTGCCGTCAGTGTTTCTAATTGCTCCTCCGTAAAAACCTGCTTACTCATATAATACATTATAACACAAAAAACAAAGTAAGTCTCTTTCACTTTTCGGCAATGTTTGTGATATAATTAAATAATTAGAGTAAGGAGATTTGTATGAAATTATTTTTTCATAAAATACTAATTATGCTGGCGGTTGCTATGTTAATTGGTGCAAATATTCCAATAAGTGCCATGGCGACAAGTGAGCCATCGCTACAAACATATCGCTGGGCCGACCACATAGAAGAACTCCTGACGGGTGATTATGTCGAAGGAGAGGTAATTGTAGGTATAGATAGCAGCAAGAAATCTTTAACCTTCACGAGATTTTTTGGCGGGCAAGAATTATCAGACACGGGTGACGAAATCACCACAGTGTCAGAAGACTCTCTAGAATTGTCCAGCCACGAAAGCTCGGATAAAGACATCAGTATTGAGATAATCCGCCGGGACGATATGACTACTCGTGAAATAATGGAGGCTTTGCGCGGTGATAGTGCTGTAGTCTTTGCTGAGCCAAACTATGTCGCCGAGACTACCGAGATAGATCCATACATTGGGCAAGTTGCTGGCACGGCAACGGACGCTGACGATCGTACGAGCGTTCAATGGGGTAACGTGGATGGTTACGGTATGAATATCCCGCACTGGAATGAGGCGGGTGGCAACATGGCCCATGAGGTAATTGTGGTGGTTATGGATAGTGGTATCGATAATCAGCATGCTGATTTGCAGGACAAAATCTATCACTTACCGGCCGACGTGCAAGCCGCCACAGGCTGCAGTGAGCTTAGATGTGACAATATTGGCACGCCCGAATTACACGCTCACGGCACACATGTTGCAGGTATTATCGGTGCGGCATGGAATGATTATGGAGTTAGCGGAGTAGCATCCAACGTCAAAATAATAGACGTCCGTAACGGCAACACCGACGGTACAGTGGATGTGCTAGCATCTATCAAAGGTTATGCTCAGATTAAAAAAATGATGGAAATGGGCATTAAAATCCAGGCCATCAACAACTCTTGGTCTGGCGCACAGGGTTCTCTAGCGATGAGAGCCATTGTGAATGAGGTCGGCGAGCTTGGGGCAGTCAGTCTTTTCGCGGCCGGTAACGATGGCAAAAATCTAGACTTCAATTTTAAGCTGCCATCAGGCACAATTTATGAAAGCCCATACGCACTCGTGATTGGTTCTAGTACTAAAGAAGGCAAGCGTTCTGATTTTAGTAATTACAGTGATACCATTGTGGATGTGTATGCTCCTGGTAGTGACATCATGTCTACCGTGCCAACCGGATCCGTGCAGGAACCATTTAATTCTTTAACGGAGTCAAGCTATTTTAATAGTTTTGAAGATAATGCGGACCTCGCTAACGTTTCCGTACGACAAACACTAATAGACGGAAGCACGGTAAATATCACATCAAGCCTCAGCGACAAAAAGGTGAGTGAGGGTAGCCACTCGATGGCATTGGAGTTTAGTCCGGACAGTTACAGTGCGTCGGGCCCGTTATATCGCTATTTTGCCACGATAAACTTAGGTGATTTGAGCCAAGAAGTAAACGGGACTGACCCAAAAATGTTAGGTTTTTATTTGTCGACAGAGCAAAGTTACTCCATCACGATGAATGCGGATCAGACCAAATATAACATCATGGTCAAAACTACAGGTGGCGAGATGAGTGAGGC
>CAZHTQ010000045.1:0-5628 GCA_964535375.1 uncultured Candidatus Saccharibacteria bacterium
TATTATACATCGTTTGAGACCAATCAACTAGAAATTTCAACGGGTTTGTTTCTGTTTGATGTTTGTTTGGTTGTAATTCACAATTAATCTACCACGATTGTGACCTGCGCTAGGCGAGTCATATTAATAATCGCGGCCGTTGAGAGACTTATTGTGCATTTCGGCCTATGTATCGCTTATTAAAGCGATGGCCTTAGAGTTTTATTGGGAGGTGTGTTTAAGGAAGGTACGCGCGATTGTTTTGTCGCATCTCGCTTCTTTAATGCGCGCTGAAACTCCTAGTTGGCTGGCCTCAAACATTTTTAATGTGCTCATTTTATTGTGTTTGTTTGTGGTTTTGTTTTTATCATTTCCACTAACTTAAGTATATATTATTTTTTTATATAATGCAAGTGGTTTTTGGCACTTTTTTGAAGATTTTTGAAAATTGGCAAAGTTTTCCACAATTTCTGTGGAAAACTTTGCCACTCTCGGTGCGTAGGGCGAAAATCGCCCGTGCGCAGTGCCCTGCTTGAATGCGTAAATTGAGATTAGCCGCGTGGAGGCTCACCGTCTGGCTCGGAGAGGAGTTTCTTACTCTTGATTTCGTAGCGCTTGCCATTAACTGGTGAGATGTAATAATCCTCGTTCAGTAAATTGACAAACATGGTAAGGTCTTTGTCATCCATAATAATGATGGAGCCGTCGTCGTCGGTCATGAGCTCGAGTTGCATTTCGTCGGCGTAATCTAGGAGCTTGTCTTGTGGCATCTCCTCGGCAATATCCATGGCTTGGACTTTTTTCAAAATCGGTTTTTTGTCGGCAAGGAGACCATCCAACGTCAGCCCCTCGGCAAGAGAGAGCTTGTATTTTTCGGTGAGTTCGCGAGCTTTGCTCTCGGCGAGAACTTGCGACTTGAAGTCGTATTGGAAAAGGTTTTCAAACTTAGCTTGATTAAATACAATAATAGTGCCGTCAATGATTGCTACCTGGTTATCTTCGGGCATCTTGAGGGCGATTTCGGCAGAAAATGGCTCGAACGACTCGCCATTAATCTCCCATGAAGTGGCACCTTTGAGTGCACTAGAAGCTGACAGAATCTTGGCGATATAGAATGACTTGGTACCGTCACCGCCCGGATAGGTAAACTTGACGATGATACCCTTAATCTTCTTAAAATCGTATTCGTTTTCGGAGAAATAGTCGATGTCTTTATACTCGTTTTCGATGAGGTGGATAAGGGTTTCGGCGCGGCCAACCTTGGAAAGCTCGGTGTGATAAATAACCTTATCCTCGCCATCGGCTTTTTCGTACTGGCGACATTCAAGACCTTTGTCGGCCTCCTCAATCACGAAGTGCACGGCTTCTTGCATAAACATTGACTTGACAGCACCGGTGAGTTTATCAGAATATTTGATCTTGTACGGGGTGTAATTCTTGTTAAACAAGAAAAGCTCGGCACTAACGTTGTTCTTGACCTCGTCCACTTCGTTGGCCCACTGAAACACGTCAAAATCTTCGCCGGTACCGGCCCAAGAGGGGGTGGTAGCTAGAGTGTCTGCGGCGGCTGAAGTAGGCGCCTGTGTTTCTTCCGACGCTGCGGCCGTATTTTCGGTATTTTCTTCCATATTATCTCCACTTATTTGTATCTATTATAGCATAAAATTATGCAGAGTGAAGAATTTTACGGGTTATTTTATCTCAACATAAGGTAGGCTCACGAGGTCGTGCTCGCCAAGGGCAGTCATGGCTTGCTCTAAGCGACTGCGGAGCTCAGCAACAGAGGAAGTATCGAGGTTGGCTTCGATCTTGGCGTAGGTATCGCCGCGGCCGTCGATTTCATCAAGATAAAGCATGATTCCCTCTTTATATTCCAGCTCCTGGCGCCGGCGCGAAACTTCGCCAGCCTGGCGAAAGCCCAGCTGCAGGATAATATTGACCGTGGTGGCATAATCGGTCACCAGGGTTTTTTCTACTATATCTACGCCGGAGTCCTCAATGTGGCGCCTTAAAATTAGATAGTACTCAGGTGGCTCATCTATCGCTTTTAAGTCGGTGCGCATGATAAGACGAGGGTAGTTCATGCTGGGCTTATAATTTCTCGGTACGTACACTCTATCGTGTTGCCAATAAATGCCGCCAAAATCATACCCCTTGTCGTCCAGCTTGTCTTCGAAAGTGTCGCGATTATTTATTTTGTATTTTAGGATAATCTTTTTCATGGTATAATATATTTATGCTATGAGGCCGCTCAATGACCTTAGGCGTAAGCCAAAGGTATTGACATTTATAATAGTGTGCGGTAGAATAGTATTAAGGTTTAGTTATCTTCTTTCGATTTTTCGGAAGAAGATTTCTTTTTTAGTTTGACTATTATATAGTCAACATCAAAGTTGTCCATAAACCCTCCTTTCTCCCCGCGCTTATTTTAAAAATACGGCCCCATGATATTAACTTAACATATCCGCAGATGAAAATCAACCCCTTACCTGATAATTGGACTTCCTGAAAGAAAATCCAGCAAAGATGACAGCCAAAACGCCCTAATTCTGCTTCGCTTCACTGCACGCCGGGATAAACTTAAGGCTCAAATATACTTTTCATGACCGGCTGCTTGCACGCCATATTAATTATTACAACGCTCCGCCCATTCTCGCTCCGATCTGAAAGACTACCGGGCGTCGGTTCGGAAAATCAAATAAATTTGATTTTCACTCACACTCCTACGGTAGTCAAGTTGCCAGCTCGCGGAAAACTTTATATAGTTTTCCGCTCGGCAACTTTACTCCGCAAGAAATGGGGGAGAGTTGTAATAATTAATTGGGTTTAGCAATGGTCATAAAAAGTACTATTTGAGCCATAGAAACTTATTTCAGGAGGCAGCGGATCGATTGACCACGACCACGATTTCCATAGGTAACAGTTTGCAGGTTACTTACATTTGCATTCGGAGCGTAATTCAAGTTACCTGCACCGACGACAGAGCTGCCTGTATACATTTGTATGGATGACGCCCAGTAGGATGAGTTCACATTATCAATGATGTCATCATATCTTCCCGTATCCAGTAATCTTAGAGAATTAATATAAACAGCTTTATTCGAACCGTATGCGATAAATAGCTGGTTGTAATCCCCTTGTTCGGTACCAGAAGGGATTGACCAGCCCGCTGGACAGATGTCATATTCCACTTCTATCCCTTCTAGGTTATCTGGATAACAGTATGTGCCAGCGGTTGTAGCGCAATAGTTATAAAATACGCCAGCTTTGCCGGGGGTAGTAGCAGGAATAATCTCGTCTTTTCGTCCAGTATAAATTGAGGCAATTGTGAGGCTGGTATGACTGTCATTACCACTATTATCACAGTTGGGAACCGCTGATGATGCAAAGCATAGATTGTTGCTTGTGGAGGATTCGGGGAGGGTGAAGGGGGTATTTGGGTCCATGTTGGTGTTCGCGGGAGTGAGTTGTTGGAGGAGGGTGGCGGGGTCGAGACGGAGGTTGTCGAGGAGCCAGACGTTGCCGTCGGCGAGTTTGGCGACATTATAAACTTCGTTGTCGCGGTTGTCAATCAGTTGGTAAGCTTGGCCCACGACCATGGTGTTCTTGATCTCTTCTTTCTTCGCATCTGTCATAGTAGCGAATTCTTGCATGTAGGTAATGTCAGAAATGGAAGTGCGGGCGAGACAGCGGAGAGGTTTGCCAACGTCCCTGCTGTGGCCGCCGTATGAAGGCTGGAGTTCAGAGCTGTTAAACGCTAGGCCGTAAACAAAGTTGGCAAAGTATATCGTACTTGACCAATAGAACCCGTAGTGGCCCGCATACCGAAGAGCATTTGACCAGACGGCGCCGTCCCGAACAAAGTAGAGTGGAGAAGCAAGCAATAGCTTGTCAGCCGCGGCGGTGGAGCCAAGATTTTCTCCAGTAGCCACATCTCCATTATAGAGTTTGTTAAGGTTTGAATAAGTACCGTTGTCATTTATGCCACCGTTAGCGGGAAGTTTCCAACCTTTAGGACAGATGGAGTTTGCCGGAGTGCCAGAATCGTAGCCATTAGTATTATTGGATGCTACTGCGGCAGACCAGCTATAATAGTTGCCAACATGACTATGAGCGCCATTTGCTCCGGTGGTTTGCGAGAATTGGTCGCCCGCATTGCCTGTATGATAATTACAGTTTTGATCGTTGCAGTCAGTACTGTTATAGTAGTCGCTTCGGTAATACCAGTCACCTAAATCAATAGAGTATGGGGTGTAGTAGTCGTTTGGCCAAGTAAATGAGGCGCCGATAGTAGTAGAAACTATAGTGTTGCGGACTGGGGTCCAAGTGATTTTGCCGTTAGCATCCATACTATAACCGTCTGCTGTAGCGTAAGGAGATGTGCCAGAAGCAACCAAGTCGGTATATTCGCTAGTTAAATATTGCTTAGTGGTGTCGTTGATATCAAAGTCTAGGTTCTGGGTCATCCAACAGTTGCCGTCCTTGAGTTTGGATACCCAGTAGATTTTGCTATCACGAGTATCTATAAGTTGAGTGCTAGGAGCGGAGGTAGTGGTGGTAGGGGTAGCTACATAGGAGCAGATATTTGCGGTCATGTCCTGCATTTTGTAGTAACCATTATATTTGGTTTTGCCGGCGAAGATGAAGGCGGCGTCAAAATCCTCTAGATTAGATGGAGAGTTAGTAGTAGCGACGAAGTTTAGGGTGATGTTGTAATTCCCTGTGGTGATTTCGGTATTGAGTTTGGTACCGAAGGAGAGATTGTTGGTACGGTCGGCGGTGTTATCGGTGCCGTCGGTAGTGCGGAGAGTGGTGCTGTTGGCTACTGGGAGGAAGTTGGAACCGTTTACCGCATAGCCCCAACGGTTGGTGGGAAAGTTGGTAGAGTCATAACCGCTACCACCATTATTATCGCCAAGAGTGGCAATGGTGGGGTAAGTAGTGCCGTCAGAGAGGGGGACGGTACTGGTCAAACTCGTAGTGGTGGTAGCGGTCATGATGAGATTATAGCCGTAAGTATTAGTAGTATCTACATAGACTTTGACGGGATTAGTGGACTTGAAGATGCCCTCATAGGTAGGGGCGATGTCTAGGATGATGGAATTAGATTCTAGACTAACGTTCAGGCTTTCGGCTTGGACACTAACATTCATACTATCACTGCTAGACTCGGCATTGGCCGGGCTGGTGTTTACTAAACGACTAGCAATAGAGAGCGCGGCTATAATAGCCAGCGCGATACATGGCAGTATATATAATAATATACGGTTTAGTTGGTTTGATTTGTTTGATTTGGTGTGCATGACCTGCATAGTTCCCTTACCTCTCGTTGTTAATATTTACTACGAGGCCTTTCACAAAAATCAGCACCCGTAGGCTGCACCGATTCAACCAGTCCAATATTCCCTTTCGGGCATACTATCAAAGGCTAAATCACCTACTGGTGCTGATTTCTACCTTTGATACATATGGCGTTATTGTTTAATTAACTTGTTGAATCGGTGCATTTGATTCTATATTTATTATAACACTACCGCGTAGTAAAATGCAAGAGTTTTTGTGAAAAAAAATGAGCCCTTTGGGCTTATTTTTATTTTAGTGGCGGATCCGACGAGACTCGAACTCGCGACCTCTGCCGTGACAGGGCAG
>CAZHTQ010000046.1:0-5484 GCA_964535375.1 uncultured Candidatus Saccharibacteria bacterium
CTATCTTTAAAATTTTTTTTGTACTTATTCCTCGTATATTCATGAATATAAGCTAATTTAATTAATAATATAGCTCGCACCGAGCGAAGCGAGTTTCGATGCCCCGTTAATGGTGGGTGATGAGGGGCTCGAACCCCCGACCTTCTCGGTGTAAACGAGACGCTCTAGCCAACTGAGCTAATCACCCGCTATGCATATTATAGCATACTAGTATTGAAAAATCCATAGTTTGAGAGTATAATTATTGTATGAGAAGATGCGTGGAGGTAGGAGTAGCGTCTGTGGTGGCGATAAATGTAGTATTATTAGCCCATAAAGCCGTACAAGCAACAGAGTTGCCGCTTGACATAGAAGCCACTAGAACGCAGCTCGTGGCAGAAGATATCACAATTCCCTTTCCAGAGGATTTTGAGCGATGGCCAGAACCGATTACAGCAAGCTTTAGCGAAACGAATACCGCGAGCACGGCAGATGCAAGCGGCCATATGATAGACGGTGCGAAAGTAATTTACTATAAGCCTATGATATGGGGGAGCGTAGAGGCTAATTTTGGTGATTTCCGAAAAAAGGTAGCGGAGACGCTAGCGGATGCGCGTGGATGGGTACGGGCAGGACTCAAGTTTATTGAGGTATCGAGCGGACAGGACGTGAACGTGATTCTCTCCGATCCTGCAAGTCTGGGAGCGACGCCTGGATGCAGTAGTGAATTGTCGTGTACCACCTGGGCAAATCAAGTAATCATCAATGATGTACGGTGGCGCGAGGGGACAGAGGCTTCACGAGCGGCTGGCATGAATACGCGCGACTATCAACATATGGTCGTTAATCACGAAATGGGTCACTGGCTTGGACACTATGCCCATATTGAGGGATGTACTGCGGAAAATGGTTTTATTGGTGGGCCGGCACCAATAATGCTACAACAATCAACGGGGCTTAGAGGTTGCTCTAGTTTTAATGCGTGGCCGCTAGACGCGGAGTTATGGACACTAAGATAACGTAAAGCAAGGAAAGGTAAGATGAATAAGAAAATAGCAATCGTAGCTGGGGTAATCACAACTGCCGGAATCATGGTGGGAGTGTATTTTGGGATTAGGGGAGCCTATGAGACGGGCATAAAAAACGGCCGAGAAGCCGCGCTAACAGAGGTGGCGGAAAATACACAGGCGCTTGCCTCAACAGTGGCAGAAAAAGCGGAGTTTTCTATCAAAATAAGTAGCTTAATGGATGAAGTCTCGGACGAACTAAACGTTGAAGCGATAGATAAATATATTACGAACTTAGAGAGCTTGATAGCAAGTACAAAATCTCCTGAGGTGCGCGTAGTGCTCGGCGAGTATTTGAATGCCTGGAACGATTTTAAGAAAACTTATGCGAGCGAAGACAATACGGCAATACAGGAAGCATTTGATGCGCTTAGAGTGACTGCAAATGATACGGCGCAGCGCATAAAGGCCTTATATGATGACGCGATATTAAAAGCAGCAGATAAACTTTAATCCTGAGTACAAATTGTACTCAGGATTAATTGGGATAGTTAGCCGATTGGCTAAACTGGTATTTTGCTTATAATTCTACAAGTTCGTAATTACGCTGCCCTATCCCCAGTTCTTCAGCATAAGGCAGGATTTCGCGACCTTTGCGAGAATCAATACGTTCCTTCAAATCCTTGGCGCCCGGATCGGTGCTTGTCCAAATCATATCAATAAATGCCTGGTCGTTTGCTACTGGGTCGAGAGAAGCCACGATACCAAGATCGGCCATGACCGGATCGCCCTGATGCGCATCGCAGTCGCAGTCTAAAGAAAGATTATTCATGACCGTAATATATACTATAGGCTTACCTTGCTCTTTTAAATAATCAGCCACGGCCGTAGCGGCTTCCGCCATCGAATGAATAAAATCAATTTGCTCATATGGCACATCCCAAGCCGTGTCTGGATTCTCGTCTTTGCCACAGCTATGAATATAAGCTTTGCCATTACGACTCGCGATACCGATAGATTGATTTTTAAGGTTAGCACCGAAGCCGCCCATGGCGTGACCTTTGCCGTGAGCAAGATTTACGAATCCGTCGTAATTCTTAAAGTGGTCACCCACAATATCGTACTCAAGATATTTACCGTGCTTTACCGGAATCTTAAATTCGCCGTCAGCGTCCATAATATCTACTTCAGCAAAATCAGTAAAGCCGTGATCCTTAGCTACCTGCATGTGCTCTTTTGCGGTATTGCGCGCACCTGGGTAGGCCGTGTTACATTCAATAATCGTACCGTTCAAGCCTTTTACAAATGGACCAATTAAATCTGCCTTAAGGTAACCCTTTGACCCGGCCTCGCCGGTGCTCACTTTCACGCCGATCTTCCCTTCTAGCTTCACGCCGAGTGCGTCGTACACTTTTTGTAAGCCAGCTGGCGAAATATCTTTTGTATAATATACTTTTGGTTTTGACATTGTAACTCCTTTTCAATATTATAACACGAACATTTAATGGGAGTACAGCCAAAACAACCTAATTCTAAAATCCAAAATATCAGTTTCACTAGCGATGCCGGCACGCCATGTTAATTTATACAACATTTCGCTCTATCCTCGCCTCGATCAAGTTGTACCTTCGCTTGGGGCTTACGCCCCTGCGCTCGCAACTTTACTCGTCTCGGATGAGGAAAGGTTGTATAAATTAACTGGGTTTGGCAAATGCTAGCGAAACTGATATTTTGGACTCTATTCGAAAAGAAGCTATTAAGGCAGGTTAAATTATTTAAGGAGGCAACGTACTGAGGTGCCGTAGAGACGCCAATTGCTATACTGCGGATACGCAGAGGAGGCATCGACGCTCAGGCGGTACACATCATTACCATCGCGCCTAGTAGAAGACCAGAAGAGGCCGTAGCTGCCCTGATCGTAAGCCGACCCATTGACGAAGTAGCCAGAGAGCGGCGTACGTAAGGCCGTTTGGAAGTTCGTGGAGTTACTGCTATATGCTGTATAAAGGGCCTGATACTCACCATCAGTGCCACCGGTAGGCATACGCCATGACGCGGGGCAGATATCGTATGAGGCATTATCATTGTTAGAGTCTTTAGCTGCACAGATGGTACCAGCTGAAGCAGCGCAGTAGTTATAGAATACACCTATATCACCTTGGTAAACACCGTTGGTAGATATAGTATTGGACAGTGATGTATTGATGCCTGGAGTAGTCCAGCCTGCTGTATTATCGGAGAACTTGTCGGTGGATGAAGCTGGGAGGGTGAAGGGAGTATTTGGGTCCATGTTGGTATTGGCTGGGGTGAGTTGTTGGAGGAGGGTGGCGGGGTCGAGACGGAGGTTGTCGAGGAGCCAGACGTTGCCGTCGGCGAGCTTCGCGACATTGTAGACTTCGTTGTCGCGGTTGTCGATGAGCTGATAGGCTTGGCCCACGACCATGGTGTTCTTGATCTCTTCTTTCTTGGCATCGGTCATAGTAGCGAATTCTTGCATGTAGGTGAGGTCGGAAATGGAAGTATGGGCCAAGCAGCGGATTGGAAAGCCGTAGAAGCGGTGATTGTCATGGGCTGGATCGATATCAGCACTATCGAAAATCGATTGGTAACCATTAGTGGATGACCTAATAGTACTGGACCATGCGTCGCTATTCGCGCCGGCATGGTTCAACGTACCGCCATTCATGCGGCCCGACCGAACGAAATAGAGCGGAGCGGTACGGATGGCGTTCAAGCCTGCGAAATTGAAATTAGAAGTTACGTTATAATTAGATGCACCAAGTAATGTGTTAAATTCATTATTGGTGGTCTTAGCTATTGGCAATCTCCAACCTTTAGGACAGATGGAGTCCGGCATAACTTTATTTTGAACTACATTGGCACTGCCACCGAGAGTGGTTTCTACGTTGTTTGTAGCATTTGCTGCAGCGAAGTTGTAGAAGTTACCCATTGTGTAGTGACCGTTTTCACTATTGCCACCGCAAGTTGTGTCTTGGTTAGCACAGTAGTAGAATGTATCACCATTATCATACCAGTTAGTATTAGGACCAGACATTTCTTTGGGCACTACGTAGCGATAACCTGGGTCTGCAGAGTATGGAGTATTGTCTGCATTAACTGTCATGTCAGAAGAAGTACTATTGCTGAAATCCGAGGCAAAGTTGTCATTCTGAGCACCATTGTTGAAGGTTAGGATGCCACCAGAAGCACCTGAAGCTGTATTATTGTAGCCAGTAGAGTTGATAGTGCTACGGACCGGAGTCCAGGAGGTGACGGAGTGAAGATCGGTGTTGGCGGAGGTGAGGGCGATAGATGAGTCCAGATTTAGATCTAGATTTTGGGTCATCCAACAGTTGCCGTCCTTGAGTTTGGATACCCAATAGATTTTATTGTCACGAGTGTCTATAAGTTGAGTGCTGGGGGCGGAGGTAGTGGTGGTAGGTGTGGCGACATAGGAGCAGATATTCGCGGTCATGTCCTGCATTTTGTAATAGCCATTGTACTTGGTCTTGCCGGCGAAGATGAAGGCGGCATCAAAATCTTCTAAATTAGATGGGGAGTTGGTAGTAGCGACGAAGTTTAGGGTGATGTTGTAGTTCCCTGTGGTGATTTCGGTATTAAGTTTGGTACCGAAAGAGAGATTGTTGGTACGGTCGGCGGTGTTATCGGTGCCGTCGGTAGTGCGGAGAGTGGTGCTGTTGGCTACTGGGAGGAAGTTGGAACCGTTTACCGCATAGCCCCAACGGTTGGTGGGAAAGTTGGTAGAGTCATAACCGCTACCACCATTATTATCGCCAAGAGTGGCAATGGTGGGGTAAGTAGTGCCGTCAGAGAGGGGGACGGTACTGGTCAAACTCGTAGTGGTGGTAGCGGTCATGATGAGATTATAGCCGTAAGTATTAGTAGTATCTACATAGACTTTGACGGGATTAGTGGACTTGAAGATGCCCTCATAGGTAGGGGCGATGTCTAGGATGATGGAATTAGATTCTAGACTAACGTTCAGGCTTTCGGCTTGGACACTAACATTCATACTATCACTGCTAGACTCGGCATTGGCCGGGCTGGTGTTTACTAAACGACTAGCAATAGAGAGCGCGGCTATAATAGCCAGCGCGATACATGGCAGTATATATAATAATATACGGTTTAGTTGGTTTGATTTGTTTGATTTGGTGTGCATGACCTGCATAGTTCCCTTACCTCTCGTTGTTAAACTACGGGTCAAATAAAAACCGACACCCGTAGGTTTTTCACAACGCAGCACATTTTCCGCAATTTCTTGCAAAAAGCATACCATGTTACCTACCGGTGCCGGTTTCTATGCTTTTTCTCAAAAAATTGCGTTTAACTATTCTAATTATAATGTGCTGCGTTGTGAAAATTAATTGTTAATACTTATATTGTACATCACTTTGCAAAAACGTGCAAGGATTTTTGAGGATTTTGCGGTCAATTTTGCCTGTGGAAAACCCTGTGGAAAAATGAGTAAAAAATT
>CAZHTQ010000047.1:0-5394 GCA_964535375.1 uncultured Candidatus Saccharibacteria bacterium
CCACTATCAGTGCCCTTAATTACCTTTTTATGCATTGACTTAACTAGCAATCGATCTTCAAATCAATTGCTCGTTCCGTCTTTAAATCTTTATCGTTTCCAAATTGTTAACTGGAGAGTCTTTAAGAATATTCTGAAGTCCTACAAACGACCTCAAAACATCTACCTCGCTTTCCATTTCTTTATGTAGAGGTCGGAAGTGCCGACTTGCTTAAACTTCCCCCATTATATCGCACTAAAACGCAGTTGTCAACACCTTTTTTAGACTTTTTTGGCCGTTTGAACTTATCCCCATATATCTATCTAGAAAAATCTCTGTCTCGTGCTAAAATAATAGTAGCGATTCATCGCATTTTCCAAAATTAGCTCCGAGGCGACGCTCACGCTACTTGCGGAATCTTAAGAGGAAAGGCAAAGAATCTACCTGCATGCGGGTTTCCTACTGTTCCATCGTCTATCTCAAGGGATAAACTGAGGCTCAAAAGATTCTTTTATACTGTTAGAGACTTTACTTCGCTACTAGTGGTAACTTCAATGGTAATCTGGACAATGTCGGGAACGACGGCAACTTCTGGGCTCCTGTCCCGAATGGTAGTAATAGCGCCAGGAACGCGAACTTCAATGTAGACGGCAACGCGAACCCGTCGGACAACAACAATCGGAACAACGGTAACTCAGTTCGTTGTATTCTGCGCCCAGTAGTTAATTCGGAATCTGATGGTGGCGGAGGCGGGGAAAAATAATCCCAAGTAATCCTGATGAACCCATTGTCTAGTTCAGTTTTTCTTCCCTCCCGACTTTCCTCACTAGTAAAATCCATTCTAAACACCCCGATTTGGGATACCATAATATTCCCATCCCACGCTTTCGTATATCTTTCTAATCGCCTTCTCCGCATCATAATGCGCCATTATCCCATCATACGATCCGATTCCTTCCAATTTACCTTTGCCTTGCGTTTCGAACTCATACACCATTTTTGCCATGTTGCCTATTATTCTCCGCCCTGGCAAAATCCGATCACGATACACTTTCGCACCCAAAAAGTCCACCCCGTATTCCACCGGAATTTCAAATTTCTTTTTTGGATGCATAATCAAGCCCAACTCACCTAAAAACATTTCAATTTTCGGCATATCTTCTTCTAACAACTTCTCTAGTGCCTGTTTCTCTACTACAATATAAAAATCATCTACATATCTTCCATAATTTTTGTATCCCAACTCATACACCACAAATCTATCCAGCATATCTAGATATATATTGGATAACAATTGCGAAGTTAAATTTCCAATTACAATGCCTCTCCCATGCGGCTGATAAAACAAACTCTTATCTACCGGCAATTCATCCCAATCCTTGCGCCGCCCTCTAATTCTCACCCCTAAAGTGGGTTCATCATAGATAATCTCTCTCCATAAATATTTCAAGACTCTATATAACGCTCCACCATTTGGATATTGTCTATTGAGTCCCCAGCACACCCTAGCATATAATTTATCATGACTAAGACTCATGAAATACCCCTTAATGTCGCGCTTCACTACTAATGCCTCCACGCTGCCGTCTCGCGACACTCTCCGCATATTTCTTTGCAAATCTATCACACCCGCCAAAGTTCCCCGCCCCTTTAGGCACGAATACGACCCTCGCCACAGCCTTGGCTCCCACCAAGAAATTGCGTGTTTAAACAAAAAATGATGGATAATTCTATCAACAAATGGTGCTGCAAATATCTCTCGCACCACCGGATCATGTATTATGAATGCAATTCCCTTATTTGGCTTGTATTTTCGCGCGATGATTGCGTCGCGCAGTACCACCAAATTTTCGATTTCATTTAGTTCCAACTCATGCTCATTTCGCGTCTTTCGCTTGCCATTTTTTCTTGCCTCATAATATGCCTCAATCAGCTCTTTTAGCAGCCAATCCTTAAAATTCCCCTTTTCGCTCATACCTTTGTTTCGATTTTAATTCTACTATCCAAAATTGCCTGAACCTTTATCATTATCTCACCAATCCGCGCATAAGCATTTGCATTCCATAGTTTAAGATCGGCTAATATTTTCACTTGTGATTTTATTTTATTTAGTCTCACACGCATTTCCGTCATCGCTTTTAATTCATTAATCCTGCCATTGCCCATTTCTATATATATCCTCATCATTTCCGCGACTAACTCCAAGACCATATTCCCCATTGTCTCCCTCGCCACCACTTCAAGCCTCCGCACATTTTCATAACACGCCTTAAGTAAATCATTCAAATTTACATACAGCATCGGAATCATATTTGTCGCCATAATTACATGGTTATACTTACTACGCATGTATTCGTTTTGCTCTACCAACTTGTCTAAATCTTTTTGGTTATACTCCCACGGCAACTTGTAAATAATCAGATTCCCATTATCGCTAGATTTGGACCGCATGCGTTTTATTTCAAGTTTCAAAAGATTTTTCTCAAACTCCGCCAAATTAGCAATCGAGCACATTCCATATTCGGACTTTGCTTCAAAATCCCCATCCGCATACACTCTCGCTTCAATCTCAAGTTTCGGAGCAATTTCAAAAGCATAGAAAAACATCGAATGACCAAACAATTTATAAAATCCCTTGGTTGATTTAAGCAATATCAAACTAGAATAATTTTGCTCTTCAAGCTCCATCGCCCGGCGCTTATACTCCGCATATACTTTATTAAGCCTAGATTGTAATTTTCGCTTTACAGCCTGGTTTTCCTTATTTCTAGCATTCTTTAATTTACTTATTCGGTCAATCTCAAACTCTAACCAAGCAATAGAACTCTCGTTTTTTCTGACAATCTTTTCTTTTTCTGTCATACTACTTTACTCGCAGATACACTTTGGTTCTATTACGCATTTCTTGGTTTTTTGGTTCTATTATTTATTACTGAACAATAATATTCTTTCGGCACTCCCTTACATTTTTCTTTGGGTTTCAGAAAAGGCGGGAGGGAAGAAAAACTGAACTAGACAATGGGTACATCAGGATTACTTGGGAAAATCCTTCCCCGCCTCCGCCACCATCAGATACCGAATTAACTACTGGGCGCAGAATACAACGAACTGAGTAACCGCCGCCCCGATCGTAGCCGCCCGACGGGTACGCGCCGCCGTCTACATTGAAGCCCGCGCCCCTGGCGCTACGACTACCATACGGGACAGGAGCCCAGAAGGCGCCGTCGTACCCGACATAGGCCAGATTACCATTGAAGGTACCACTAGTAGCGAAGTAAAGTGGACTCGTCCACAAGGCACTTTCGTTTGTGTCATGGGCTTCATTATTGTTTGCGTCATTATAACTACTACTTGTAAAGCCATATTGATTCCATAGGCTATAGAAGGTGTCTTCACCGTCACCTATGCGTGGCAGAGTCCAACCGGCTGGGCAGATAGATTGTTCTACTAAGGTACTGTTATTAAAGACAGAACTATCGTTGGTAGCAAGCGCTGCGGCCCAGTTGTAGTAATTACCTAGATGATATTGTTCCGTTCCGGTAGATGATACATAGGTATTGATTGGGTTTTTAGACTGATCGCAAACTGGAGTAGATGTGCTATAGTCGCAGGAGCTGTAGTATGCGTCCCAATCACTCCAGTCGCTTTCTGTAAGGTTCCAGTAGAGATCGCCCGGATTGTAGGATTCTGGAGTATCGTTGTTTTCGCAGTAACCGTCCTGTGAGTTCCAAGTCCCACCTTGGCACCATTCGTGGATGTGGGTAGAGGTTGGCTGGTAGGTAGACCGAGCTGGTGTCCAGGAGGCAGTGTTATAAGAGTTGGTTTCCGTGTTATAGCCAAGGTCAGTGTCTTCATTAGTGTAAGTAGTGCTTGCGTCTATATCTAGGTCTAGGTTTCGTGTCATCCAGACATCGTAGATTGGTTGGCTAGTCTGTGAATCTGTACCAGCCTGGTACTTTGCAATCGTATAACTTTTACCGTCTCGGCTATCCTGGATAGTATATTGTGTTTCTGGCACCATAGAAGCAATAATAGTGTTGCGATTTTCATTACTTACTACGGAGAAATCTTGAAGATAGGTTACTTCTGATATATCATCGGCATTAGGATTTAGTACTACTGGTGCAGCATGAGAAGCTGGATGAACTAGAGTATAG
Organism: uncultured Candidatus Saccharibacteria bacterium; assembly: GCA_964535375.1. Lineage (GTDB taxonomy): Bacteria > Patescibacteriota > Saccharimonadia > Saccharimonadales > Saccharimonadaceae > Nanosyncoccus. Next base: position 4,137 of record CAZHTQ010000047.1, read on the forward strand.
ATAACTTGCCCCGAGTAAGTATCTGCAGGTTGAGTTTTGCTGATGTATGCTGCATAAGTAGTAGTAAGCTTAACTCCACCAGTATTATCAGTCATGTCAGTACCAGAGTTCTTGTGAGCTACTTTAACGTATTCATTTGGGACTGTATGGTAGTCTGAGAAAGGAGCTTGAGTAGCACCGGATTCTGCTTGACTAGGTAAAGCTACATTTGGAGCAGAATCAATGGTGAAGGCATTGTCAGTTGTAGTATCTCCACTATCTTGAGTCATAGTAAGTTTCATCGCCCAATTAGATACATCAGGGTTACCTGCAGTAGTTGCTAGTCCTGATGCTATAGTTGCATTGTTACTGGCAGTCGTTCCTACTAGCTTATTACTATTAGTTGCTCCTATTTCATTTCCTGTATAGCCTGCTGCATAGATAGCGAATCCTTCATTATCATTACAGAAGGCATGTAGAATAGTAGAACCTATATCGTCTTCATATAGTCCATTATTAATATCTGCATTATGAGAGTTCATACCAGTACCAGAAATAGTACAGGAGACTGGGACAGTGATGTTGATTTCGTCTACTACGGAAGGATTATCGGCGGAGACATGGGAAGAAGCAAGCAATCCACCCGTAGTTATAGTTGCTAGACTAAGCAGCGCCACCGAGAGAGAGAGAGAGAGAGAGAGAGTTCCTTCCTTACATTGAGGACTTTCTCGATTGATATGGTATGCAGTCATGGTTATCCCTTTCTAATTACTTATGGTTATTATAACACATAAAATCGGAAAATTAGCAAAAAAATAATAAAATATTCATCAGTCTATCACTATCACAACCGCTCCATCATCACAAACCCATCATAATACCGCTGCATTTTATCCGGCTCCGTATGAAAACTATTTCCACCAAAGAAGTAATCGCAAAACTCCTCCCGAGCCATCAGTATCTCCGCAAGTCTCGCATGGTTCCCCACGTTCGCTTCAATCGTAAAGTCAAATAATTCCAACGCCCGATCAATCGCCTTGTCAGCACGCGCCTGATTGCCTCTAGCGCCCCATTTTAAAGCACGTGACACCTCGCTACCGATATTCCCCATCTGATAAGTAATCGGTCGCGTCAACCAATCACGATGCGTGTCTTCACCATGAATCAGTTCTACTGAATCCATTTTGCCACCACCGCCTTAATCGTATCAACATCAATAAAACAAGACGACGACTCAATTAATTCTTTTTTCGTAATAGGCTCATCAAGTATTCTCATA
>CAZHTQ010000048.1:0-5343 GCA_964535375.1 uncultured Candidatus Saccharibacteria bacterium
TACGAGAACGTGTCGATGGATTACCTCCTTTCTTGAGAAGGAATTGATGCGTCTAAATCAGCAATGATTTGGATAGCTAGGTCGGTTACGGTTGTGCTTAGAAGCTTAAAGCATAACTTCACCCGTATATACGGGAGTAACATTAAGCTGTTACGCTGACGATGATAGTTAATTGTACAACTAAGTTGTTAAACGAAAACCCGCCTTAAAAGGCGGGTTTTTGCGGTAGGGAACAAAGGAAAAGATCTTGTTCGGGTGGCTGTTCGGTAAATAAGCATTGACATTTGAGTAAAGTGTGCTATAATACAAATATGAGACTTGGTTTTTCCTGTCTCTAGCATATTTACACGCAGAATGTTTACAAGGCGTGAGTCCATGTGTTTTTGACTGGAAACCAAAAATTAAAAGGGGGATTTATTCCATGAAAAACAACCTTGACCCTGTCGGTAACTTGCTGACAAATTCGGCTATCTTCGCTTTCTGCCTGATGTTCCTGGTCCTTTTGATCACCCTCACCGGCTGCGGCGCCAATCAAACCGGCGCTGCAGATGCGGCCACGACTACGGAAGATACCATGTCTGTTGGTGGTCATGTCAGCCTCCAGGACACCGAGCCTCTTGAGGCGGAATCAGTCGTGCCAGAGAGTCTCAGTTGCGCAGAATTCAGGGAACGAATAGCCACCATCTACACCGGCAACTACCACGCTGGCGGCTGGGATGGCACACCGGTTGCTGTAACTCACGAAGACCATGAGCATATCATTGAGCTGTTCTACAGCCAGACCATTGTGATTGATGACGTCATTTATGGCGACATCAATCTCCCAGCAGGCGCATCCATGAGCATGTGTATCAAACAGGGGCAGGAAAGAACCTATCTCCAAGGGCCCGACAGGATGATCAATGCCTATCACGCTGGCGAGATGGTTGCTAGCTACGCCAATCCGCAGGGGTACTACCTCTGTATGTTGTTGCAATCTCCCGCGGATGACGCAAAGTACCTCATCGCAAAGGAAGATGGGTATGTCGCCACCTCTACTCTCGCAGTTTTAAATCTCGAGACGGGGGACTGGCAAGAGCTGTCCACCGCCTGGGCGGATGGTGAATACTGGTTTTCAGAGACTGGCAAAACACTGTTTTACCAGAACATCGACGGCCAGGCTTACAAGTTCGATCTTGCCCTAGCCATTACCGCACCGCAAAAAATCGCTGAGCGTTACACCGGTGAATACTGGGACGGTAGCTTCTATACCAACTGGCAGTCTATCCTGCGCGCTGTTGGCCCCGACCACCAGCGAGAGTGGTTTATTCGCAACCTCGCTGATTTCGGGGATTACGGCTACGCACACATCAGCAGTCACAGCGGCATCGTCCGCCTCATTTATGGCAACGAGAGCACGGAAATCCTCAGGCTCTGGCCTAGCGAATGGGCCGCAGATGACCGCTACTGCGACGTCTTAGACTCTTGGGTCACCCGTTACGACGGTGATGATCCCGAAATCCCCAGCCTCGAGCTGGCTTTCCTTGCACAGACTCATAAGCTAGATGGCAGTTTCTCGCTCGACGTCTACCGCCTGGGCCTGAAGCCCGACGGCGAACATTACGACGCCAAGATCGAAAATATCACGAGCGGTGCCTACGGTAACGCCTATCTCCGTTCCGATGATGGTTATCTCTACTTCAACTGCGAGAGTCAGTACACCCTCCTCATCAAAGATCTCAAGGAAGCCGTCCGCACTCACACTTACGAGTACGTCCATGGTGGCAAGTAACATTTTGCAAAAAGCCTGGGTTTTACCCAGGCTTTTTCATGTAGATTACTTGCTGCCGATTTTGTCGAACTCTTCCGCGGTGTTTTTTAGAATCTGCAAAAGTTGCTTACTGATGCCAAATCGCTCCGCATTTTTCTCAATACTCATCAGCAAATTGCCGTCGTGCTGGCGCTTAGTTGAGGCGGACCAGTCGCAAAACATCTCCAGCAGGTCCAAAAGCGTCATGCCGTTGATGCCGTTTGGGAAATGATCAGGGTGGTGACGGTTGTGTGCGTAATGGTGCGCGAGTGTTTGTTCCAGCATTTTCCGATTTTCTTCGTATTCCGGTGAGCCATAAGTTAGACTAGAGAGCTTAATTTTATGTGCGGCAAAACCCTCTAACTCTGGCGGCTGCAACTTTGAAGCATCGTGATTGACTGCGCGTTGCAAAAGATCTGCCACACAATAATTCATCAATCTATTGACCGCCGCGATGTGTTCATACGTCTCTACTTGACATTTTGCGATGTCACCTTCGCTCAGCTTTGCCGATTTCGGCTTTGGCTTCGTCTCTTCGGGTGACGGCGCTTTATATTCCTTAACTTCCATGGCTAAACCCCCTTCAAGTTACATAATCTACAAAATTAAAAGTGCTCCCCCGATAATCATTTAATTATAACGCGGCGTAGAGATTTTGCAAGAATGAGCAATTTCGCCACATCCCGCTCACGCTTGCAATTTTCGGGGGGAGAGGGTATAATTAAAAGCAATTGCGAAGGTGGGGCCGCACGTACCTTTTGCTATTTTTAGAAAGGCAGATGAGAACATGCGCTACAATAAACAAATTTTGTCCGATGCCTTGGCCGACCTCGGCGCTAAGCTTGGCCGTGTGCCGACGCCAAAGGATCTCACTAAAGGCATGGCTACCATGAAAACCTATTTCCGTTGGTTCGGCGATTGGGATACTGCCCTTGAATACGCTGGCTACACCAAAGAAATCCGTGAACGTATGGAGAAAGAAGCAGAAGAAAAGGCAAAACCTATTCAAGTTCAAGATGTTCCAAAGACTGGCTCGGACTGGCGGAACTCGCGCATCATTAACCTGCTTCCGTGTAACGTCTACCTCGTGGGCGCAGACAAGACGATCGGCCCGCTAAAATCAGAGGGAAGCGCTCGGATCACTATCGACATTATTAAAACCAGAGCGGAAAGTCTGCTCAGGAAACAGACTGGCGGCGTGCCAATAGTTACTACTTTCCGCCGCAATATCACAGTTGAGGTTGGCGGGCAGGCGATTTCTCTGAACAATACCGAGAAAAAAGTATTCTATATTGTTCCGAAACAAATTGCTAAGGGCGCCAAGATCATTGGGATTAATGCTAGCAACTTGCTTTATCCGAGAGTATTTCTCCAGCGTCGAGATTTTTGCAACGGAGCGATGTTTATTCACCAGTTAGGAATCGTTCATAGCAACAATCTGTGGCTAGCTACGGACGCTAAAAAGAAATGGGAGGTGGCAAGACAGAATGATCCAAAGCCCAGTAGAAAATAGCAAAGATCCCCTGGCGGCCCAGGGGATTTTTCATATCAAAGTCTATTCCGCCTCCTTTGCCGGTTCTACACCGAGTTCATCTTGATTTGTAGCCTTGCGAATATATTTTTTGCAAAAAGAAACATTTGTCTCATCGCATCGGCAAACCACCTTAGGCTCCCATTGTTGGGAGTCTTTTCTTTATTTTGAATGAGTGTTATAATTATCACAACCTGCACAAGTATTATAATAAAGGAGATTATAAAATGGACACAAGAATCATTAGCGTGGGTGGTTCCATTATCGCCCCCGATCAAGTGGATACGGGCTTCTTGGTTGAATTCACGCGTATTGCTGTCGCATGGCTAAATGTTAGCAAGAATCGTAGACTCGTTTTGGTGGCTGGTGGCGGCGCTCCAGCTCGCGTTTATCAGAGTGCGTTTCGTGAAGTTGCTAGCCGTAGAGGTATTTTTGTTGATACACTAGCCAATGTATCCAAAGAAGTGCAGGATGCCTCGGCGGACTGGATCGGTGTCATGGCCACTCGCCTCAATGCCGAGCTTTTGCGTGCCTGCTTTGGTCGTCTCGCTCCATCTCCGGTCATCACCGACCCTACTGTGGCGCCAGCCGACTGGCATGGGCGCATATTGGTGGCTGCCGGCTGGAAGCCTGGCTTTAGTAGCGACAACGATGCCGTTCTTCTGGCAGAGAAGTACGGTGCCAAAGAAGTCATCAATTTATCTAATATCGACTACGTCTACGACAAAGACCCCAAGAAAAATCCCGACGCGAAGCCACTTGATCGCATTAGCTGGGCTGATTTTTGTGCTATGGTTGGTGACAAATGGGTGCCAGGCATGAATGCGCCTTTCGATCCCATAGCAAGCAAAAGGGCAGCAAAATTAGGTCTTACAGTCATCTGTGCCAGCGGCCACGATATTGACAATCTCCGCCTCATTCTGGACAACGGTGATTATCGCGGCACAACGATCACCGCATGACACTTTAAGTTTCTTCCTGACACAAACAAGTCAAATTTTGTCGCTTTATTCTGATATTCGTTAAATATCATCGAAACTCCTTTCTAATATATGATATAATTATACAAAAGGAGAAAAAGCGATGGAGCAATTATCAAACAACGAACAGCAAGGTCAGGCCTTAAATCAATTTGAGGGACTATCGCAAGACAGGGAATATGCTGAGAAAGTAAAACAAGAAACCTTCTATTCTGGCATTTTTGTAAATAGGGAAGATTTATACAATAAAGCCCCAGCCCATCTCAAGAACACAATAGAAAAACCACACGTTACAACAAATTTTGCTCCAGATGAAACACAACTACATCTGGAATCGCTAGGCAGTGAGTCAAAAATAACAGCGATAGGGTATGGCAATAACGGAAAGAATGAAGGCCTACTTGTAAAAGTCGAATCGGATGATCCAATAATCCAAAAGGCCATAGATTCGGTAAAAGTGCCGCATATCACCCTTTCATACAGTGACGACAGTCACCCAATGTATACATCTGACTTGGAGTTTACTCCGCTAAGTGAGCCCTTTGAATTATCTGGAGAATATTGCCTTCACCTAAAAAACGACACATTAGTCAGAGATAACGAAATGTTGAGGCGGGCCATCATTTAATTGCTTCGATATTCTCGTTTAGCTCATCTTGATCCGTTGCCTTGCGAATGTATTTCTTGGCGAATAAGAAAAATTGTCGCATTGCGTCGGCAATTTCTGCTGACTCTATCAAGGTAGACATCCCATTTTTAGAGTAGTTAATAAATGCTACATTGTCTCCAAAGATATCAATCTCTACTGGGGAATCATATTCTTCGGGCGGGAGAAGTGTTCGCGTGAGTAAAAAATTCTTCAACAGGTCGCTGTTTTTATTATTCGTAAACTCCGATGGTGTAATATCCTCCGAATTGATACCGGCAGCCACTCTTGCGGCCTTGAACTTTTCCAGTGCATCCCTGTCGGCGATCTCATCATAACGGCTGCGTACGAAATAATATGTCTGGCCAGTGGCGATGACTTTATCCCAAATCATCTG
>CAZHTQ010000049.1:0-5246 GCA_964535375.1 uncultured Candidatus Saccharibacteria bacterium
TCGCTCATGTATAATAATAAATGTTAAAGGTCAATACATTTAACACAAAATATAATAAATAAAATAAATTCCGTTTTGGCGGAAGGAGAAAAATAAAATGAAAAAAGCTATAATCGCAGGTGCAGCTTCAGCAGTTCTCGCAGCTATGCCGGTAATGGGTGTATTTGCAGCTACTGGTGATGGTGCAACGACTGGTTCGAGCGCATACACCGATAACCTTAACGTAACGATTGATACAGCTTGTACTTTTGCTCGTGAAGCTTACACTTCTGGTGGTGTTGAAAATAACGCTACCCACAAGAATGGTGCAGGTACTTGGGCTGCCGATACTCTCAGTAAGACTGTGACCAACAGCTCCCTTACTGATCTTGGTTCTTCTCAGTTTAAGGTTGTTTGTAACAATACTGCAGGTTACAAGATTACCGTTGGTACGACTGGTCTAACTTCTGGCACCAACTCGATTCCAAACAACACGACTTACACGAATGCTATTTCTGGTTGGTCTCCAGTGTTTGGTACGACCAAGCTTGTGGATGGTGACACCGTGAAAAGCGTTGCTGCTACGACTGATAATGATACCTTTGAGGTTTCTTATAGCGTAGGTGTTTCTTCCACTCAGCAAGCTGGCACCTACGAAGGTTCTGCTACTTATACCTTCGCTCAACTCTAATTTAGAACTGATATAAAAGTAATCCGTCTATGACGGAGGAGAACATAAAATGAAAAAAGCTATAATCGCAGGTGCAGCAAGTGCAGTTCTCGCAGCTATGCCGGTAATGGGTGTATTTGCAGCTACTGGTGATGGTGCTACAACAGGCTCAAGCGCGTACACCGATAACATCAACGTAACGATTGATACGGCTTGTACATTTGCTCGTGAGGCTTATACCTCTGGTGGTCTTGAGAATAACGCTTCACATAAAAATGGTCAAGGTACTTGGGCGACGGACACTTTGAGCGCGACTCTTACCAACTCTTCGCTTTCGACGCTTGGTTCTTCGAACTTCAAGATTGTTTGCAACAACACCGCTGGTCATCAGGTCGTGGTCACGACTACTGGTCTAACTTCTGGTAGTAACACCATTCCGAATAATACGACCTACACCAATGCTATTTCTGGTTGGTCACCAATCTATAGTGGTACCAAATTGACAAATAATAGCGTGGTGGTTACTGAGAACACTACTACCGATAATACTACTTTTGAAGTATCTTATGGTATTGGTATTTCTTCTACTCAGCAAGCTGGCACCTATGAAGGTTCTGCTACCTATACTTTCTCTCAGCTTTAATATTTGCTAAGGGAAAAATACAGCCTCGATTTGGGGCTGTATTTTATGCTATAATGGAGAAAATAGGAGGTAATGAAGATGACTATGAAAAAGAAAGCAAACTCTGGATTATTGATTGGTTGCGGAGTTGTCTTAATAGTAATTGCTATATGTATGATAGTGTGGTTTCTTTTGCGTGGCGAAGAGAAGGTAAGCGGTGGTTTTCCTGAAGCGGAGACTAGCAAAATACTTTCTTGCGAATCGTCAGCTGTAGAATATCCGTTATTCTCATACGCCAACGTCGTAAATAAGAATTTGAAGATAGACGCTATTTATTCTGGTAATAATTTGTCGTCAATTTCCTTGAAACACGAACTTGTTTATGGTAACAACCAAAATGCAACGCACGGAGAGACGATTAATCACTCCGCTATGAATATTAGCTTTTCGGACGCTGGTTTGCCGATTGATACTTTACGGTCTAATTACTCGTTGATAGATAATGTCTTTACTATGACTTTATATGGACGGGGTTCTGATGTGACTGATTCAACGAAGAAATATTTAATGATAAATGGGAGCGTAGGGAGTATAGAATCTCTGTCTAGACAATATACTGCACTTGGTCTGAAATGTATAGAAAAAAATGGTTAAATATGGTAAACTTAGTAAGTAAGAGGAGGAAAATGAAGAGAATAATAACATCAATAATAGGAAGCATGGTTACAGTTGTGGTTGCGTTAGTGCTTGGGGCGACCACAAAAACCGCAATGGCCGATCCTGGCGATCTAGGGGTGATGATGTCGCCACTCAATCAGTCAATATTGCTGACTGCTGGCGAAAACTATAGAGGGTCTTTTAAAATTACGAACCCAAGCGTGAATGATATCGATTTCAAATATGAAGTGACTGTCGAACCTTTCTATGTCGATGACGATTATAATATCAAGTATAATGAGACTAGTAATTTGAATCAGATTGTAGATTGGATTACCTTGAGTAATACTGAAGGGACATTGACTCCTGGGCAAACAGAGGTTATTGTGTTTGACGTTGATGTCCCTTCAGATGCTCCGGCAGGTGGCCAATATGCTGCGATCAAAGTGACGTCAAGTGATTCTGAAGGTGTTGGTGCTACTGAGGGTACTGGTATTAACATTACGCAGAAGATTTCTATGGCGCACATACTTTATGCTGAGGTTGCCGGTACGACTACTCGTGGCGGCAATATTGAGGTGAATGTGCCTAGTTTCTTGTTCGATGGTAATATTGCTGGTAACGCAAAAGTTCAAAATACAGGGAATGTACATGGTACGGCTAAATATATCTTGCAAGTGTTCCCAATTTTCTCTGGTGAAGAAGTTTACACAAATGAAGAAAGTCCGGTGGAGAAAACGGTTTTGCCTGATAGAACACTTTATAATGAAACTTCGTGGAATGAGACGCCTGCGTTTGGCATATTCAATGTAGTCTATACGGTGGAATTCGAAGGTGTCACCCAACAGGTTTCCAAGATGGTTATCAAATGTCCTATTTGGTTACTATTTATTATAATCTTTGTGATAGTGGCGCTGATCATCTGGCTTGTGGTGCGGGCGAAGAACCGCAAGGGTGGCAGAGCGAGAGCGGAAGCGTAAATAAATCTACAAATCTTAAGCTTCAATACACTATATCTAGCGCGCTGGATATAGTGTATTTTTTTAGTGTCTGATAAGGGAAAACTTGGCAAAATGGCAGCAAAAAACTTGGCAAAATGGCAGCAAAAAACTTGGCAAAATGGCGAAAATAGGGGGTTGATTTGTGGGATAAAATCGTGTATGATGGTAAGATAGATGAAGAGGAAATGCCTTGCAGAGGAGGCGGGGCTTACAGAAACGCTGGGGGATGTGGTGGGTGCACCTAGACGTCGCAAAGGAGGTGTAAAGAGCGACAAGATGAAGGCGGTACAGGAATGGTTTCGCCGCCATGTAACTTATGAAGGGGAGCCGTACACGATAGACGCCGAGCAGGCGGCGGCAGTGGCGGATGAGAGCTTTAATACAATAGTGGTGGCGAGGGCCGGAAGTGGCAAAACGCGGACGATAGTCGCGAAGATTATCTATCTGGTGGCCAAGTGTATGGTGAAGCCGAGCGAGATATTGATTTTTGTGTTTAACGCGAATGCGGCGGTGGAAATAAACGAGCGGCTATCCAAAATGCAGGTGGATGGTGATACGGTGATGGACGGGGCGGCGCCGGCGAGTACGTTTCATGCGTTTTCGCGGCACATTATATATAATATATACGGTGGTAAAGACAAATGCGGTAAGATATTGGCAGGGGAAAAGGAGGATTTTGTACGCGCGATTTTGCGGGGGATGCAGCGACAAGAGGATTGGCGCGAAATAATATATGAGTTCGAGAAGGATATTAGTAAACTGGCTGGCATGATGACGCAGTTTATTAACCGAGCGCAGCAGAAATATCTAGGCGGTGGGGAAACTTTGCGAGAAAATGTGCAACGGAGGCTGGCGGAAGAGATAGACGAGCGTGAGCGGATGTTTTTGATGCTGGGTGAGGAGTGCTACAAGAGGTATCATTGGTATTTGCTGAATGCGGGACCACGAAGTAAGCTGATGCAGGGTAAATATGCAGAATACGGGACGGATTTTAACCTGTTGGTGACGTGGGCTGGAAAGGTGATAGCCGAGGCGGGTTCGCAGATAAAAGAGTTACTTCAGAGCAAGCAGTATATTTTGATAGACGAATATCAGGATTTTTCGCAACTTTTTCTCTCGGTGGTGATGGCGGTGAGGAAGGTGGCTAGTGGCGCGCGGCTTTTTGTGGTGGGGGATGACTGGCAGGCAATAAATAGGTTTGCGGGGAGTGATGTAGAGTATTTTAAGGAGTTTTACAAATATTTTGCGGAGGGGGTGCGGCGGTACGAGATAACGACGAACTATAGGTGTGATGCGGAGATCGTGGGGCGAGCGAGGGAATTTATGAAGCGAGCGATGAAGGAGGAGGGGAACTTTAAGGCGAAGAGTAGGCGTGCTGGTAAAGTGGTGCTGGTTGAACCGCGAGAGACAGAGCTAACATATAGTACAGTGGGATACGATAAACGGGTGAAACGTGGAGATAGAATGCTGGCGGACGCGGTGCAGCGAATGCTGGGTAGAGTGCCAAAGGAGAAAACTGTGCGGTATGTGAAGACAATAGCGGAGTTAATGCGGGCTAATCGCCGGGCTAGCGAGATATTGGTACTACATCGCAATAATGAAATGAATATGGAAAGCGTGGAGCTTGCAGCGCTTAGGAAATGTGTGGGCGAGTGTGTGGTGGGGCTAGGTGTGATGACTTTGGCCGAATACGAGGAGCGCGTAAAATATATGACCATGCATAAATCCAAGGGGTTAGAGGCTGAGGTGGTAATAATACTCGAGGCGGACGTGGGAGTAATACCAAAGACGCATCCGGACACGATGCTATATAGTGTGTTTGGTGAGAATGAGCAGGTGGCACTAGATGACCAGAAACGGTTGTTTTATGTTGCGATGACACGAGCGAAAAAGCGACTATATATAATACATAGTGCGGCGGATGGGGATGGGTTTGTAAAATATCTTGGACGGATGGTAGAAAAATGGGAGAAATAATAGAGCATAGGCGAGTTTAGTATGGGGGTGGCAGCAAAAAAGCCCAAAAAAGTCAAAAAAAGTGCAAAAAAAGACTTGACTTTGGCAAAATAGTGCGATATAATGGGTAACAGTTAAGCAAGTCGCAAGTGGCGACCTCTACATAAGTGGATAAGCGAGGAAGTAACGGGGTCGCTTGGAAAAGCGATTTCGATAATTCTTTACGGCTTTGATTAACAATTTGGAATTAACGATGAAAAGATTTTAATTGACGGCGATGCAATGGCTGATTTGATTTAGAGATTTGATGAAATCGAACTTCGATTGCTAGTTATGTCAATGCATAAAAAGGTAATTAAGG
>CAZHTQ010000050.1:0-5242 GCA_964535375.1 uncultured Candidatus Saccharibacteria bacterium
GGTCCGTAGCGTTCATCACTACACCACGTACGGTTGGGCGAATACCCTTGCGGCGGCTGCGAAATGCTGCACCGATTTTTACGTTCTGATGCTGCAAGTTAGACACCGTACCAATCGAAGCTTCACAAGCTGCAAGTACTTTACGTACCTCGCCAGAAGGCATTTTGAGCGTAGCGTAACCACCCTCTTTTGCCATCAGTTGTGCCTGCGCACCAGCCGCACGCACCATTTGTGCGCCCCTGCCCGGTGTCAATTCGATTGCATATACAAAAGTACCTACTGGGATGTTTTCGAGCTTCAAACGGTTGCTGTCCTCCACTTCAATCGCATCACCAGTCTTAAAAGTAGTACCCTTAGTCATCTTGGTGTCAGCCAGCACATAGTAATAGGTGCCGTTCTGATCTTTTACGCGTGCGATGCGTGCCGAACGATTAGGATCGTACTCAATTTCCTCAACTGTCAAAGTGAGATCCTTTGGCAAATTGTAGGTCATAATGCGATAATGGCGTTTTACACCACCACCGCGGTGACGCACCGTAATGCGTCCCTGGTTATTTTTACCCGCCTGTTGCTTCTTAGCTTTAAGCAAAGACTTCATCGGTTTATTGGTCGTAATCTGATCATAATCCTCAGTCGTCTTTTGCCGTTGCGCCGGAGTAATCGGGCGATAAGCTTTAATACTCATTATTTATTCTCCTTACCTGCATTCTTGTCAGCCTTTTTAGCCTCTTTTTCGGCCTTCTTGGCTTCCTTTGCGCTGGTTTTATCTGCCTTTTTATCGGCTTTCTTATCTTCTTCTGGGTCTGCAAATACTTTGATCGAATCACCCTCAGCAAGCGTTACATAGGCAAATTTCTTGTCCTGACGATGTGTAATTCCAGGATAGGCATGCTTGCCTTTGCTAAACTTTGTTTTCTTGCCGTTACGAATCAATGTCCTTACGTCTACTACCTTTACGTTAAACTCTTTTTCCACCATCGCAGCCACTTCTTGCTTTGATGTTGAGCATTTAACCGGGAAAACATAAGTACGCTTGGCCTGTTCGAGATAGGTTTTCTCGGTAGCACGCGGCTCAATCAAGTGTAATTTTACTGCCTCTGCCATTACTTATCTCCTTTCAACCACTCATTGATTTCGTCAAGCGATTTCTCTACTATCACAATCACGTCTGCATTCATGATATCAAACACATTGAGATAAGTAGGACGTACTGCCTTCAAATTAGCGATATTGTTTGTCGCGCGAAGGGTCAACTCATCTTTTTCTGGCACAACAAGCAATATATTTGACGTAGTGTCAACTTTATTGTCAGCCAAGATTTTGATGGTTTCTTTGGTTTTGCCATCTTTGATAGCAAAATCAGCAATAGTTACCACTGCTTTGTCGGCATTCTTCATAGAGAGGGCCTGACGTACAGCGAGCTGCTTTGCACTTCGTGAAATCTTCTTAGTGAAGTTTTCTTCGCCAGTGCGGCCAAATGCTACACCACCATGACGCCAAATTGGGTTACGGGTCGAGCCAAAACGTGCTCTACCAGTACCTTTTTGCTTCCATGGCTTCTTACCACCACCACGTACCTCACCACGCTTCAAAGTTTTTGCGTGCGAAGAACGAGAGTTAGCGAGGTAGGTATCGTAAGCGAGTTTTACAAGCTCATGGTTCTCTACGGAGAGGCCAAAAATATCTTTATCTAGCGTTGCCATATTACTCCTTTCCCTCCACAGTTACGATGCCTTTCTTTGGGCCAGGCACAGCGCCTTTAAGGCCAATAAGATTATTCGCTGTATCAATATATGCCACTTCGAGATTCTTTACAGTAACGGTGTCATGGCCCATGCGGCCTGGCATCCTCTTACCTTTGAAAACTTTCTGTGGATACATCGAACCAATCGAACCAACCTTGCGGATATCTCCCTTGAAGCCATGCGTGTTGCGTGATTCCTGGAAGTTCCAACGCTTAACTGTACCAGCAAAACCTTTACCTTTGCTCGTACCCGTCACCGCGACCTTGTCGCCGATTTTGAAACTTTCGACCGTGAGGGTATCCCCAAGTTTCAAACCTTCCGGAAGTTCGTCTACGCGGAATTCCTTCAGGACTTTAGGATTAATGTTTTCACCAGCCTTTTTGACGTGGCCAGTAACCGACTTGCTCAGATTCTTACCCTGACCGTATCCCACCTGCACAGCATTATAACCATCGGTTGCGACGGTTTTTATCTGAGTCACTGTGATAGGGCCGGCTTGAAGGATTGTTACTGGAGTAACATTGCCATCTTCACCGATGATCTGGGTCATACCAATTTTGGTGCCGAGAATGACTTGCATTCTGTATCCTTTCCTTTAAATTTTATAACACTCTTAAAACTAGATTTTCGAGCCGGTATCCCTAGTAGAGTGTTTTAGACACTACGGACCTAACTCCATATCTAGTTAATACCCCCATTATAGCACACTTTTTTATTTTTGACAAGATACGTTTTTCTCAAATTCTCTGAGCCCATCCCCCACAACGCCACTCTGTGCCGGCCTGTGGATATCACTCCCAAGCCCGTAAATCATCCCACGACTCGCCAATTTCTTTACTACTTTTCTAGCTTTCGCGCCATATTCCCCCGCAAAACTCCCCATGTTACATTGAAAACGCACTCCCATCCGGAAAAATTCTTCCGCAAGCGGAAAATGCTTCTGTATGCTTTCATAACGCTCAGGGTGCGCGAGCACGACTTTGTATCCAGCCTGGAGTAGCTCTAGCATCACTTCATCACATCCGTCGAACCATCCACTCATTGGTAACTCCACCAGCAAATATTCGCTACCGCCAAGCGTCATGACTTTTCCGCTTTCGACTAACTCCAAAGTATTCCGACTAAGATACACTTCATTGCCAAGTCGCACCTTTACTGGCACTCCCGCCTCCTCTAGCGCGACCGCGAGTTCCTTCAACCTTGCTTGATTTACCTCCACACTGGAAGTGTATTTTGTTCCTTCAACAAAATGCGGCGTCGCATATACCGTAGTTACACCGAGTAGCGAAAGTTCCTTTAGCATCGTCACACTATCAAGTAATGTTTTGGCTCCATCGTCCACTCCAGGCAAAACATGCGCGTGAAGGTCTATCACTTTTTCCTGCTTTCCTCGCCGTATCCGTAATAATAGTTATAATAACTCTTAGCCTTGCGTCCGGCCATATTAAATACAATACCGGCAATTTTTCCACCGACTCTACTGAGTGCGTCTTTTGCTGCAATCAAATCAGACTTTGACGTTGCACCATCCTTCGCCACAATAATCGTTTCGTCAACATAGCTAGACAAAATCACCGAGTCCGCAAGTCCACCCACTGGCGCCCCATCCAAAATGATAATGTCATAATACCTTCTCAAAAATTCAATCAAAGTTTTATTTTTAAGTGACGCTAGAAGTTCACTTGGATTTGGTGGATACGTACCACAAGTAATTACCTGCAAATTTGGCACTTTGGTCACCCGAATAAATTTACTCACTTCATTCAAATCCCCCGCAAGCAGATTCGACAACCCGCTTTTATTTGCAAGCCCAAATAGTTTATGTAGTCTGCCTTTTCTGAGATCGCAGTCCACCAGTAGTACTTTCTTATCAGCCTGCGCGAACGACACTGCAAGGTTTGACGAAACGTAACTCTTGCCTTCGCTCATATTTGCGCTCGTAACCAAAATCGTCTTTAGGTTTTTATCGACCGCAGTAAACTGTAAATTCGTTCGAAGACTCTTGATATTCTCACTCACAATAGCTTTTGGATGATTGGCCACCACAAGTTCGTCCGCACTCCCATGCCGTATCTTTGTATCCCCCTTGGAAATGCAGCCCGTCATCGGTAGCCCCAAAACCTTTTCCGTGTCGTCAGTATGCTTCACTGTATCGTTCAAATAGAATCTAAGCAGCGCAAAGCCGCCCACGAGCACCACCGCACCAATGGTAGCAATAATCATATCACGAACCACCGTATTGTTCGACGGCCCCTCTGGCACTTTCGCTACGCTGAGTTGACTTACGTTGTCTAGTTTGTAGATTTTCGATACCTCTTCCGCGAACACCTCCGCGATTTCATTTGCGATCACCGCGGCACGCTCCGCATCCGCATCCTTGACCGAGATACTGAGAATCGTCGTATCCTGCACCGGCTTCACCGTCAAATTACTACTCAGTTGTTTCACATTCATGTCGAGACTTAGCTGCGAGATAACTCTAGAAAGCACCAATTCGCTCTTGGCAATTTCGCTATAGGTTGTAGTGAGCTTCTGACTAGCATTCACGTCATTAAGCGTCGATGCTGAGCTAGTCGTACTATCACTTTTTGCGATCACAATCGTCGTGTTGGCCTGGTAAACTGGCGTCTTGAGACCAAAATCATACAGCGCCACCCCACCTACCGCCAAGATAATCGCCAAAATAAACCCGAAAATATATTTTTTCAGATAACTGAAGAATTCCTTTAAATCTATCTGTTCCATAAAACCCTATATCTTTCTATTATATCACATATCACCCATATTTGTCAAGTACATCTCAATTTCAGCTCTTGCTGACTCTACCGACTCCGGATATGCGAGCATTACGTATAGAGGCCAGTTCGCTCCCATGCTATAGGTTGGTTGCATACTTCCAGCGCCATCGACTCCGATAGATTTCACTTCCCAGTCAAATTCCCCCGCGATTTGCATCCTCAAGAAATTCGCCACGTCGCCCTTCGTAAAAGTCGTTTCAAAAGAGTCCGCCGCAATATCGAGTATCGTTGGCACCTTGAGCAGATATTCCCGCGAATGCGACATTTTGCTGATGATACTCGAAATCACCTGCTGTTGGTTCTCACCGCGATGCCGGTCGCCCGTTATGTAGCTTTTTCGCTCGCGCGCAAATCTGAGCGCACAATCGCCATCCACCATTTGTTTGCCCACTACGTAGTTACAAATCTTACCCGGCATCGTTTCGGACGCATCTAGGCTCATCGCCATGTCCGAATCGATTTCAATACCGCCTATCTCGTCCACCACTTTCACTACCGTCTGGAAGCTAACTTTGATTGTATAGTCAATTTTGATTCCTAGAAAGTCCTCAATCGTCGCTTTGCTCATTCCTATACCATATACTCCAGCGTGCGTCAACTTATCGCGAATTCCAGTCGTACCATGAAGTTGCACGTAAGTGTCGCGCGGTATCGATACCAGCAAAATCTTCTCCGCCGCAGGATTCACCACCGCCACGA
>CAZHTQ010000051.1:0-5168 GCA_964535375.1 uncultured Candidatus Saccharibacteria bacterium
CAAAACGACATTTTGACGTGATAAACTATGCGACATTTTCACGTAATATTGACAGTCTTAAATAATAAAACCTTTCAGTATTTCCAGTTTTGCCAGCGAGTGTATTGTCGCGTTTGTTTATTATAATAAAGCCATTATTTTTAAGCCACTGCTCAAAATCTTTGATAATCTCGCGACGCATCTTTTCATTTTTCACCACCCCTTTGTTTAACTGCTCATGCCTTGCTTCAAACTGTGGTTTTAACATCACTAAGAATTGCGTACTCTGACGCGCTAAGTTCATTTTAGCATACTTAAGCACTTTTGTCAAGGATATAAATGATACGTCTGCCACTATTATTTCGGGCAACTCATCCGGAATAAAAGTAAAAATATCTGTCTTTTCGTGTAATTCTACCCTGGGGTCAAAGCGGAGCGGCACTTTCATTTGTCTCGTGCCTTTTTCCACAGCAATCACTTTCGCCGCTCCTCGTTCGAGCGCATACTCTGTAAACCCACCAGTAGATGACCCGATATCAAGCACTATCTTTCCCCGAAAATCAAAATTAAAGGCGCGCGCAGCGCCTTTAATTTTCTGATAACCTCGCAAAAAAGTTTTAGAACTATTTTCTGCCTCGGTATTCATATGTCTCCGTATCTACTGATACTGTATCACCTTCTTTAATGAAGGCCGGTACTTTGATTACCACGCCGGTTTCTAGCGTTGCGTCTTTCATGACGGAACTTGTAGTGTCCCCCTTCACCGCGGTTTCGGTGTAGGTTACGGCAAGCCACAGGTTCTTAGGCAACTGCAAGTTGATTGGTGTACCGTTATAGAATTGAATTTCCATCTCGTCGCCATCCCTCATGAAATCCTTAGAATCGCCTACCATATCCGCCATTAGCTCATATTGTTCAAACGATTCCGGATCCATAAAGTAAAACTTTTCGTCGTCACGGTACAAATATTGCACCTTACGCGTAGTTACTTCTGCTGGCTCAATCTTTTCCTGCCCCTTAAAGGTCTTCGGAAGAAGTGCCCCGGTAATCAAATTTTTAACCTTCACGTTCACAATCGAGCCACCCCGCCCCATTACTTTTTGTGAATATTCCACCACCTTAAACGGCTGCCCGTCCAGAGTGATCAGAGTATTTTTCTTTAAATCTGTCGGTCCGTACATATTTTTCCTTTAATTATTTGACACAAATGGCAAAAGTGCAATATTGCGTGCACGCTTAATCGCCACTGCAAGCTGCCTTTGCTGCTTTGCCGAAAGCCCCGTTTTTGAAATCGGCTCAATCCGGCCATACGCATCGATATACCGTTGTAAAGTTTTTACATCGCGGTAGTCAAAGTACAAATTTGGATCATTCTTGTATCTTTTCATATCAATTCCTTTCTTCGCTTGTTTTCCTAAAACGGCACATCACTGAGATCGATTTCGTCCGGGATATCATCCGGCACGTCGCTCGCGACATCACTGCTACTGGCGGGTGCACTGTAACTACTACTGGAGCTACTATTGCCACCGTTACCGCCATTGCCGCCTACAAAGTTGAAGTCTTCTACTACGATCTCGGTCCGCGAACGCTTTCCGCCACCGTTTTTGTCTTCCCAACTTCGCTGGCTTAGCCGGCCGCTGACGAGTACCCCACTACCCTTCTTGCCATACTGAGCGATCATCTCGCCAAGTTTGCCCCAAGCCGAGCAGTCAATAAATGAAACTTCTTCTTTGTTTTCGCCATCGGCCCCGCGATACACACGGTTGACCGCTACCGAGAAACTACAAACGCTAGTTCCGCCAGTCGTACTTCTAAGTTCCGGGTCGCGTGTTAAATTACCTGTGATAATTGCTTTGGAAAATCCGCGCATATATTATTCTCCTTCTTCGTTAGTATCTGTAGCTTCTTCGCCTTCACGCACGCGCTCTTTTTGACGAGCAGCATACTTCTCCTTGCGTGGATCTTTTTTCACAAGCATCGCCCGAAGAATCTCATCGGTAATGGTCATCACCGCATTGATTTTCTTAGGCGCATCCGCTGGAAGCTGCACATCGAAGAAATAATAAACAGCAAATTCTTCGCCTTTGATCTTGTAGGTCAAACGCTTTTTGCCATCTGCATCTTCCTTGATGATTTTGCCACCGTTCGCTTCGATCAGTTTCCTGGTCTTTTCGAGCGCCGGATCCAGATTCATTTCGAGATCTGGGTGAAATAGTACAGAAAGTTCGTATTCTTTCATGTTACTCCTTTGGTTAAAGCAAACACTGTTTGTAGGCAAACTCCACATTTACCGCCAGGGACTTGTTTGCTGAGCTAATATTACCCTACCATTATACCACACTTTGTGTCTCTTAACAACCCCACTCTACTTTGATATAATCAATAATACCAAAGCCATCCTCACCATGTTAAGATCAGACTCTGGCACTTCGCCCATTTTACTGTACAACCTATAAGAACTTATATTTTCCACCTGTGCTACTACAGCAATCAATCCCCACCTGCATTTTTTTAGGTGAGGAGTGATTTTAACAATTAACCGCAGCACGGTGCAACACCTACTCGGTGCGGAGGAGGCAACGTACCGAAAACCCGGCCCTGCGACTGAGACTGCTGGCGGAGTAGACGTGACTTGAGTAGAAATGCAGGCCGGGGGCGCCAGTACTGCTATTGGCAGTAGAGGACCAGTAGTGCCCGTCCGCGCCTCCGCCGTAAAACCTAGAATTGACGTAGCTGCCGGCGCGTAAGAAGCGTGGCACGGTATTAGTAGAACAATCACCACCAAGGTTACAGAACTTAGGCTCATTATCGGGATCTTCGTTAACTTTTGTAGGATCTAAACCATAGTTAATAGCCATATTATAGAAATCAGAGCCTGGTGTACCAGTAGCTAGCTCCATTGTAGTCCTAGATGTAGGTAGTCTCCAACCAGCTGGGCAGATACTGTAAGGTGCATCGGTATTATCGGTGGCGATATCTACACCAGAACTTGCGGTAGCTGCGTTATACGAGTAGTACGAATAGCAACCGGAATCACACGAGTCCGTATTGTTTCCTGTATTATATACATAACCAGGAGCATAGGTATCATTATCAAAACCGGTAGTGGAGGATGTGGGGAGGGTGTAGTTTTTCGCTACGTCAGAGTCAGCAGGAGTGATAGTGGTGCCGCCGGCAAGGTTTAAGTTCTTGGTCATCCAGACTTTGCCGTCTTTTAGCCTCGCTACAGTATATTCCTGGTTGTCGCGAGCGTCGCGAAGGGTGATAGTTTCTTCCATAGCCATAGCATTGGCATAGTCGGAAGAGAAGCTTTGCATGGTGTCGTCAAAGAGGCAGCGGACCGGAAACCCGCTCAATCGTGAGGCTACATTGTTAGTATTAACCTGTGATGCGTAAAAATATAAATGTTGAGCTAGATATATCGAATTGGCGCTCGTGGACGACCAATAATGCCCGGCATTAGGATCCTGATATTCGGACTGAAAATATAATCCAGCGGTATTAAAATTGGGAGTTGCACCATTGCTGGCGTTATTATAGAAGTCTTGTGTATTTTGAGACAGTAGACTTGCGTCCATACCGTAGGCGGTTGCCAGTTGGTAGAAGTCTGAGCTAGTCTTGGCAAGTTCCAAAGTAGAGCGGGAGGTTGGTAATTTCCAGCCCTTAGGGCATACTGAATATGGGGCATCGGAATTATCGTTACTCACGTTTGCGCCAGAACCGAGAGTAGCCGCATTCCAAGAGTAGTAGGAATAACATCCTGGGGCTTTCGTGCAATCTGTAGAGTTACTATTAAAAACGTATGCATGCGAGTCATACAAGAAACCAGTAGTAGAAGACTCAGGAAGCTTATTTCCCTCTTGGAAGCCGGTGGCGACGGGGAGGATGTAACCTTCTGGCATATCTGTATCCTCGGATGTTAATACTGTGCCACCGGCAAGGTTCAAGTTCTTGGTCATCCAGTATTTGCCATCCTTAAGCTTTGCAATGGTATATTCCTGACCATCGCGGCGGTCATACAATACTGCTGTATCGTGGACATTTGGCATGGCGGCGGCGAGAGAGCTAGGAGTGGCATCTTGCATGTAGTAGAGATTGGGGGCGACGTTATTTACGGCTAGGAAGTTAATGGCAATAGAATATTCTCCACTTGGAATATCGGTATTGAGTTTTACACCAAAAGTAAGAGTGCTGGTTTCACCACTACTACCAGTGATATTGCCATTAGAACTAATAGGTACATTGTAATTTGCTAGCATAGGCTGGAAGTTGGTATCAGTATACTTGGTACTAGTACGTTTAAAGCCCCAACGGTTGTTTGGAAAATCATTTTGTGCTGTAGCAGAGGCTAAAGTTTCAATAACTGGCGCACTACTGTCCGCTGTACTCCGAGAGAGGGACGAAGTAGCAGCGGACATAGTAAGAGTATAGCCTTTATCATCGGTAGTCATCACATTAACGCCTACATCTTGTGAGCCAAAAACACCTTCGGCGGTAGGATTGAGTGAGATAGGGGTACCAGGATTTAGCGTAACGGTAAGGCTAGGGTTATCAGTAACGGTAAGATTGTAGGTATCAGTAAGGGCGCTAGAATTCATGAGAGCATTGCCTACATATATATTAATATATAGGAATGATAAGACCATAAGAAACGAAACAGGAAGTATTAGGCGGGTGGCGCTAAGCGACCTAATCGATAATCCCAACGGGTGACGGACAGGGCGGGTGGCACCAAATGCTTCACCGAAGGGCCTCCGGAGCCTGGCAAGGCGAGGATGAGCGCGCGAGCCCCGTGGCGACGGGAGCGAGCGACGCAGCCCGAGGGGGAGCATTGGTGACAGGACCCGCCTTGTTTTTTTGTTTAGTTTGTTTTGTATGACCTTGTGCATGGTTTCCTTTACCTCTCTTTGTTAATAATGTCTCTGGCACCCTTATCCAAAAAAGGCACCATTAGGTGCTACAATTACACATTTAACCAAACCGAAGTGTGATTAAAGGCAATTTTTCCTAATGATGCCTTTTCTACCTTCAATCCAAATCATTTCAAGACAAAACAATTCGGTCTATTGGATAAATATGTAATTGTAGCAATTTAATTATATCATACTATTTCATTTTTGTGCAAAAATTCCGTATTGGATAATAAATAAATTCACCAAGATTTGCTCGTTGTCTCATAATAACGT
>CAZHTQ010000052.1:0-4939 GCA_964535375.1 uncultured Candidatus Saccharibacteria bacterium
GGGGGTCTCGCGCGTCGAATTTCCTTAAAATCCACTTTTTCTATCTCGGGTTTGCGGGGTGGAGCAGAATTAAAGTGTTTTGGCTACTGGTAAACTCGGTTTTTCTTGGAATATTATTTCAGGAGGCAACGGATATAGCCGGCGATATATCGATCTGCGGTTCCTGGTGTAAAGCTTGTTTGGTCGATCGTATAAATTCCTGCAGTGCTTGAATTATCAGTATTGTGATTAGTTTTTCCCCAAAGAAGAGAAGCACTGTTATTATTCGTAAGTGCGACGGATAAATTGTCTAGGAAATAAGCGATATTATTACCGTATAGACGATAAAGGTTGTTGTAACTTGCTGGCCAGGTATTATTTAGATATCTTGGCATTGACCAGTTTTTTGGACAGATAGTTCCAGCAGCTGAACCATAAGGACCTTGTGATTGAGCGTAGCAATATGTACCGCCGGAAAGCGCACAGAAATTATATGCATTACCTATTACTCCGCTACCAGAGCCGTAATGAGTACTAGCAACTACGTTCTTGTTCTCGGAATTGAAGTATGGGCGAGTGAAGCCACTTCCGGCCACGCCACTAGTATCGGTGCAGTTATTATGTGTTGTGCAGTCGCCTCCAGATTTTGGCAATGTCCAAGTTATACCAGACGGCAAGTCTGAATCTTCGCTCGATAGCGATATCGGGTTATCTCCGCCAAGGCGTAGGTTATCCAGCATCCAACATTCCCCACTAGCTAGTTTTCCAACTACATATATCTCATTGTCTCTTTTGTCTATCAATTTGCCAACAGTGGTAGTAGTATAATCGGCTACGTTTGTTTGTGGTTTAACATAGCCACAGATAGTAGCGTCCATATCCTGCATAGCATAGTAGCCGTTGTATTTTTGTTTGTCTGCAAAGTCAAAAGCTTCTTCAAAGGATACACCACCTACTGCGGTAGGGTTGTTGATGGTGGCGATGAAGGTGATGGTGGTAGAATAGGAACCAGCAGGCGTAGCATTAGAGAGTCTAGCGCCAAAGGTTACAGTGCTAGTTTCTGGAGTGCCGGCACTTTCGTTGGTATTGTTTTTGATTAGCATATTGGTATTAGCTTGGATGGGGGAATAGGTAGTATCGGTACTTAACTTGTAGCCCCATTTGTCTTTGGTAAAGTTGCAGGTAGCGCCTGTTTCTGCGGTACAGGTCATGCCACTGCCACTAATTGATTCTATAACTGGATAATTACCGCTAGAGAGGGGAGCGTTACCAGTTAATGAAGTAGTAGCAGTGGTCATATTGAGATTGTAGCCATAGCGATTATTGGAATTAACTATGATATTAATATCAGCAGTATTAAAGGCACCATTCTCGGTGGGATGAATACTAAGGTTGGTAGTGCCTGGTACGGTCACAGTTAAGCTTTTCTCGGCAGTGATGGTGAGGGAGCCAGAGTCTGATTCGGCGTGAGCTAGGTTAATATGCAAAAGCGATACGACTGCAGCGCCTAAAATTAATAGGGCGGGACGCAGGGCGGGTCCTGTCACCCGTCCGGATAATGATTTGGTTAGTTTGTTTTGTATGACCTTCATGAGTTCCTTTCCTCTCTTTGTTAATTTTGTATGCGAGGCCGATACAAAAACCGACACCCGTAGGTTCCAAACCGTTACGCGCTGTTTAGTATTTTACAATACGAACAAGAGCATACGATACCTACCGGTGCCGGTTTCTACTCTCCTTCTCTTGTAAAATCTTTTATAATAAATAATGTGCGTAACGGTTTGGAATGTTATGCTCTTATTGTATCATAAATATTGAAAAATGTACAATCAAATTACGCGAAAACGAGGGGAGTTTTCCACAGGAAAACCCCGCTTGTAAAAAGCGGGGTTAAGGGTTAGTGCTGGAAGATAATTCCCTGTTCGAGCAACTGCTCGACTACGCCACGAGCGGGTTCGCCGCTGATACCGATAAGTTGCTGCTGCTCGCCATTAATGGTGGCGCGAGCGCCGTAGCGCGTGACAAAGCCAATGAGACTGTCGACATCAGTAATGCAGTGGGCCTCCATAAAGCTGTCCTGCATATTGGCATAGGTGATAGCGACAGACTGGAAACGGGGCGCCAAGTAAAGCAGCTCCATCAGCCGGTTGATGTCGTCGCCAAATTCGCGTATGGCATGCAGGCCGATCAGCTCGAAGGGCATCCACTTATACCGTGTGGGGCTATTTGCAAAATCGTTGGCTGTGAGCTGAATCCAACGGTTGTGGACGCTCATTGCAACATCCATCCAGAGGGCAACGCGCGAGGTTTCGCCGATGTTGGCGAAACCTATATGGTTGATGATGGGGACGGCGTCGATGCGCGGGGTGGCGGACTCGAATACGGTCTCATGGAAAGAAGCCGGGACGTGGACGTTGTGGCTTGCGAGGTGTTTGAGCAAGCCGCGATAGGCGAGCTCGGCAAGTTCTTTGCGGACGGGTGAAATGCAACGTAAGTACATGGCGATCCTCCTAGCATAAAGATTTAAGGTGCATATTTTTATTATAGCACAAAAGTTAAAATTGGCAAGTGGCACAGAGGTGGAGTGGTTAGTCGACAGGGCCGGCGTTCACCAGATCGTCGAATTCTTCGAGGGAGGTGATGAGGAGGTCGCGAGGTTTGTTGCCGTTTTGCGGACCGATAACACCGATTTCTTCGAACCAGATGGCGAGGCCAGAAACGTAGCCGTGGCCTTTGCCGAGATAAGTTTGGAGCATGGCGGTACTAAACTTTCCTTTGTTTAGGGAAATCTCTACAGCCTTACGGACGAGAGGGTCTTGAGGGTCAAACTTGCGGCCAAGACCATCCATACCGCCAACATCGCCACCGCCCATACCCTTGATGGCAACCTGCTGAGCGATAACTTCGTCATTATATTGAGGCGGACGCTGAGCACGGAGGAAGTCGGTGACTTTCTCGATATCTTCGTCGGGGGTCCAGGCACCCTGAACACGCTCGGGGCCGGTGGCGGTCTGCTCGGTAGAGAGGAGCATGTCGCCCTGGCCGAGGAGTTTTTCGGCGCCGGAGATGTCGAGAATAATGCGGGATTCCATAGAGGAGAGCACGCGGAAAGCAATGCGGGATGGAATGTTGCCTTTGATAAGGCCAGTGATAACCTTGACAATAGGCTTTTGGGTGGCGAGCACGAGATGCATACCAGCGGCACGACCGAGCTGAGCAATACGAACGATAAGTGGCTCAAGCTCTTTTGATGCCTGCATCATGAGGTCGGACATTTCGTCGATAACAATAACAATATATGGCATCTTGGCGGTATTGGGATCGCCGTCTTTGATACCGTCTTTTTGCTTTTGTTCCATTTTGGCATTGTAGTCGGTGATTTTCTTGACTTTTTCTTCTGCCATTTGAGAGTAGCGGCGGTCCATTTCGCCGACTGCCCACTTCATGGCGGAGAGAGCCTTGCTGGTGTCGTTGATAACTGGGGTTAATAGATGCGGGATATCGTTGTAGGCGACCATTTCGACGTGCTTGGGGTCGATAATAATCATGCGCATATCGCTTGGGGCATTGCGGAACAAAAGCGACATGATGAGAGTATTAGTCATAACGGACTTACCAGAACCGGTAGTACCAGCAATGAGTAAGTGACGCATATCGGCGAGATCGGAGACGACGGGCTTACCGGAGATATCCTTACCAACGGCGAAGGTGAGGGGGCCTTTGGCCTGCTTCCATTCTTGGCTCTCGATGATGCCACGGAGAGAGACGCTAGCAGACTTGACATTAGGTACCTCTACGCCAATGAGCTGGGTACCAGGAATAGGTGCTTCAATACGAATGGTGGTGGCACCGAGGTTGTAGGCAAGCTCTTTGTCGCGGGCGGAAATCTTGGCGAGATTGACGCCGCCAGGGGCTTTTAAGGTGTACTGAGTAACACGCGGACCAACGTTGGCGTCTTCCATCTCGACATCGATGCCGAATTCGGCGAAAGTTTTTTGGATGATGAAAGCATTTTGCTTGACATTGCCTGGGTCTTGCGGAGACTGAACTTTGCTAAGCAGGGCGGTGGTAGGCATTTTCCAGTTTTCGTCGGTGATGGCAACAAGGGCTTTTTCCTCGGGCTTTTCGACTGGGCGCGGTGGTTCCTCGGGGATGTTGATCTTGGGGGCTTTATGTAAGAAACCGCGGGCTCTTACCGGTTTCTCGGGCTCGGCAGCTGAGACGGGATTCATACCAGAATTGACTTTGATTTCGAGCTGGCCGAGTTTTTTCTTGGCGGGGGCCTCCTCGGTAGTAGCTTCCTTGGACTTGGACTTTGTGGGGGTGACGAGATTCTTGGTATCCTTGAAGAGGGTGAGTGGAGAAACTTGCAACATAAAGGCTAGCGTGATAAAAATCAACACGATATAAATAAAGATAACGACGTTTTGATCTAGGAGGTTAACCATGATGTCGTTGAGCCATTTGCCAACGATGCCGCCGTTGCCGGTGATAGCGGCGATGCCGGACACCCAAAGTAGCATAAGCAGGCTGGTCAAGTAAACCGGAAAAGCGACGCGGTTGCCCTCGGCGCGAAAAATCTTGACAGCGAGATAAACCAGCAAAAATGGGATGAAGTAGGTGGCAAAGCCAAGCCCCTGCATGATGGTACTGTGAATATTATTGAGTACTTCCCCGCCATGACCAAACCAAGTAAAGCAAAGGAAAAGTGCAATGGCAATCATGAGTACGGCGATGATTTGCCGCCAAAAACCGCCTGGCAAATCGTGGCTGACGTCGGCTTCTTTCCTGGCCGAGGGGCGACGAGTGGAGGCTCGTTTGGTAGATTTACGTTTTTTACTTGCTGGCATATATAATATATAGTAGCACAGATTGACGAAGATGGCAAGGCGTAAGCGAAATGGTGGGATTTTCAATGCTCCGGAAAAGTATTATTTGAGCCAAAGAAACCTACTCGCCA
>CAZHTQ010000053.1:0-4375 GCA_964535375.1 uncultured Candidatus Saccharibacteria bacterium
TATTATGAGACAACGAGCAAATCTTGGTGAATTTATTTATTATCCAATACGCAAGTCTTGTTTTTGTTAAAATATTATGCTAAACTTAAATTGTTAACATTTGAAATCACATTATCAGTCATATTTTGTAGTTTTATGTAACGTCGACAGTAACAGCCCTAAGAGGTATTTGTAGTCGATGTTGGGTAAAACTGATATAGATTTCAAATGTTAACAGCCTCGTAGGGCTGTTTCTGTTATAAATGGCCTCTACACAATAATATTTAACAAGGAGAGGTCAATGTCCAAAGTCATACATACAAAAACACGCAAACTAAATTTAATTTTAGCATTATCAACTATAATCATGCTCGCTACTATATATAGTATATGTAGCATCCCTATTTCTGCCAATGCCGAGGAACCTGTCCTTGCCGATAACACCTCTTCCGTCTTCTCTCTCAGTTCAGATCGCAGCCTTACCGTTTCTGTTTCCAGCGCCAATATTGACTTAGCTCTTACCCCTAGCGCCGAGGGTATCTTCAAATCCACTAGCGATACCCCGCTCACTGTCACTGTATCCACCAACAACGCTACTGGATACAATCTTAATATGACTACTACTACCACTGATCTCACCAGGATGACTTCCCTCTCTGGTCAAACCCCGGTGATCCATACACTCAGCGGTAGTGGTAGTTTCACGGCCGACACTTTTGAAACCAACGCTTGGGGCTTCTCACTAGACGGCGCTACTTACCAACCAGTTACTCTCTCCCGCCAAATCACTCAAACAACAAAAGAGTCCAATAGTTCCACCACCAATATTACCTTCGCCGCCAAATTAAATAACGAAATCCCCCACGGCGAGTACCGCTCTACTATTACTTTTATCGCTACCACTAATCCTTTGGAAGCTACTTTTGATACTGCCTTTGACGCCGCCGGCAAGACCCAGGTGAGTTATAACGGGCAAAACTATTATAAAATGCAAGATATGAGCGGATTCATCTGCAGTATGGTTGCAACGCCTACGGATAAAACTTCCGCCGAATCTACCCAACTTATAGATACCCGTGACAACTCCGTCTACTGGGTTTCTAAACTCCTAGATGGCAACTGTTGGATGACTCAGAACCTAGACCTAGACTTAAATAGTACAGTTGCGCTAACTTCTGATACTACCGACCTACATTCCGTCACCTCTTGGACCCCAACTCGCTCCACTATCAATGCTTCCGGCAATACTATGAATACCTACCCAACAAATACGGATAGTTGGGCTACAGACGGAACTAACTCATGGAGTAACGATAATTATACACCATATTCCGTGGATGCAGGCTATAAATACATACTGCCAATAGAAAAGACTACTGCTGGAGCTGGTACCTCGAATGATCAACCATATGATACTGTATATAATAGCCTAGCTGAATGCCAAGCTGCTGCCAGTGATCCAAGTAAAAATAGCTTTGGTCTAGCCTGTGATGGCCATACTTCCGTAGGTAACTACTATAACTTCGCTGCTGCTAGTGCTACAAACGACGTAGAAACAACTCTTGGCGGTAGTGCAAATGTAGTTCAAAATAAAGTTATGCCAGACTCCATTTGTCCCAAAGGTTGGAGACTACCAATAGAACAAACTACCAATAATGAGTTTAGCACATTGCTCGGTCCATCAAATTATAATATATACAATGGTTCAAATTCAGAGCTATCATTTGAAAATCTAAACTCTATCCGCACAGCTCCACTCTATTTCGTTCGGTCAGGCAACGTGAATGGCGGTACGTTGAACTATGCCGGCAGGTATAGCAACGCATGGTCCAGTACTATTGGTTCGTCCATTAATGGTTACTATCTGTATCTCCTCAGTACTAATATCTATCCAGCCCGTAACAGTTACCGCTTTCACGGCTTCGCAGTCCGTTGTCTTGCTCGTACCGACCTCACCATTGAAGAAGCCACCTACCTTCAAGACGTTACCCCCGAAATGCGCCAAAACACTCGCGTAGGCACCACTACCACTGTCCTAGATAAGCGTGACAATAACGAATACACTATTGGTAAGCTAGAGGACGGCAACGTCTGGCTCCTAGACAACCTCCGTCTCGGTGGCGATACCGAAATCACCCTCACTCCCTCCGACACCAATATCGCCACGAACTTCACCCTCCCCGCTTCATCCACCGATAAATTTAATGATGATACTGCAGGCTGGACTACTCCAGGCATCAATACATCCAAGAGCGGTACTATGTCCACAAACGGTGTTTACCAAGGTGGTATAGGCGTATTCTACAACTACTGTGCCGCCTCGGCTGGCACTATCTGTGCGGCAAAAGGCGAAAATGCTTCTAATGCTTCATATGATATCTGCCCCGCCTCTTGGCGCATGCCTACTGGTGGCACTGATGGTGAGTATCAGGTTCTTTATACGGCATATAATAGTGATTATGCGAACCTCCAAACAGCCTTGCGTACGCCGCTCTCTGGCTATTTCCTCAGTGGGTCGGCTAAGAATCAGGGCAGCTACGGCTACTTCTGGTCTTCTACTAGGAACGATGGTAACAGTATGTACTTCCTGCGCGTCAATGCCTCCAGTGTGGAGCCGCAGGATAACTACGATCGTCGCAGCGGTAACTCAGTACGTTGCGTCTTGAAATAACAATCCAGCAACTTCCGAGAATCCATCCCTCGGAAGTTATTACCAGGAATATCGGGTAAAATTAAATACAAAAATATCTTTTATTTGTCGCGACTAACTTAATTAATAACCAAAATGTCCTTTTCATTGCATAAATGAGATTTAGACCAGATTTTTCAGCGTAATTATTACAACTTAACAATGAAAAAATGTCCCCCAGCCCGTAGGGCGAATAAGGACATTTTTTCTTGACTTACGTTGTAATAATTACAGGCTGAAAAGTCCAAGCAATGAAAAGGACATTATGGTTATTTCATTGCGGATTTTCACCAAGACAAATAAAAGATATTTTGTATTTTCCCTTTGCTGGACTTTCTAAGAAAAGTCAAATTATTAGGTGGGGGGTTGATTTCTTAGAACAGATATGCTAAGGTGTAAATGTGGGGCTGCAGTTTAAAAGCTAGAGTGGCAAGAAGAAAGGAGGTTTAGGATGCTTGAAATAAACCTGCTATTTGGGTTACTCAAGATAAAAATTACTTTCGTCCTAAGACGAAAGTAAATAACAAAACCTACTAATATTCTACCACCCCCAAGCCAAAAATACAAGACCCTTTTCGGGTTTCTTGTCGCCCATTAGGGTCAGCAGTCCCACTATTGTTAAAAGCCATAATAAATTCCCCGAGCATCGCCCGGGGATTTTGCAAAACTTTACGCAGTCCACATCCCCCAGAGTAATACAGCGCATATCGCGCCAGTGCCGCAGGCCGAAGTTATTATCCATAACCTGTCGCACTGTTTTAATTCCCTGCGCAGCCACCGAATTTCTCTCCGATGCCGCTTTATGGTCTTAGCGTGGTGCCGAGATTCCTTTGTGCCGGCAACATCGTTTGTGGCGCGTATCCCCTCCACATGTCCGCACAGAGAATTCATCTCTCTAATTATGCGGTCGCTCTTACGGTTGATATACCACAAGGCGATCCCCATCGCGATTGCCACTAGTGCCATTACGTAGATTGTGACGTCTTGCATCTAATTCCCCCCTTTCAAATGTACAATTTTAGTGTATCTCCCTATTATAGCATATTTTGTCCAAAAAGCAATACCATTTTCGTGCATCTAGGCATTCTGCATGCTCCTCTTCCCTTTTCTCCCCATCCAAAAAGTGCTATAATATATATAATACTTAGAGTAAGAGGATATAAACATGAAATTTGCAAGTAGCTACGAGCCTAGCCAATTCGAACCAGATATTTACGCCGCCTGGGAAACCTCCGGCGCCTTCAAACCCACCACCCCTACAGTCCCAGTTGACGATAATGGTGATGGCATTGATGACCGTTTTGAAGCCACCAAACGAAACACCTATTCTATCGTCATGCCACCTCCGAACGCCAACGGCAACCTTCACATTGGTCACGGCCTCACCGTTGCCCTCGAAGATTCCCTTACTCGTTTTTACCGTTTGAACGGCAAATCTTCTTGGTATATCCCTGGCGCCGACCACGCCGGCTTCGAAACCTGGGTCGTTTACGAGCGCACTTTGGAAAAACAGGGCCACACTCGCTTCGAATTTGATCGCAATGAGCTCTACGCTAGGGTGTGGGATTTTGTCGCCGAGCAGCGCGGCAATATGGAATTGCAACTTCGCGCTCTTGGCGCTTCCTGTTCGTGGGACGATCTCACCTTTACTCTAGACGAAAACGTCATCGACCGCGTCTATACCACTTTCGAAAAAATGTGGAACGA
>CAZHTQ010000054.1:0-4255 GCA_964535375.1 uncultured Candidatus Saccharibacteria bacterium
TGGAACCAAAAACACCTTCGGCGGATGGAGTGAGAGTGAGGGTTTCGGGGGCGGGTAGAGAGATAGACAAGTTGGTGGTATCGGCAAGATTAAAGCTATAAGAATCGGTATCATTGATGGCATGGGAGTTAGCAAGTGTAGTATTAATATATATATTAATATATAGGAATGATAAGACTACAAGAAACGAAACAGGAAGCATTAGGCGGGTGGCACTAAATGCTTCACCGAAGGGCCTCCGGAGCGCGGCAGCGCGAGGATGAGCGGCGTCCGCCCGTGGCGACGGGCCGGACGAACGCAGCCCGAGGGGGAGCATTAGTGACAGGACCCGCCTTGTTTTTTTGTCTAGTTTGTTTTGTATGACCTTGCGCATTGTTTTTCCTTTCCTCTCTATGAGCTCGCAAGTACCCCACAACACAATAGGCACTGCGAGTGGTTCCCGTTGTCTTCAATCGTCAAATAGAATGCAATCGAATACTCGGACTCGTAGTGCCTATAATGTATTCGATTACATTGTCAAAATATAATTAAATGTAATTATTGATATGATTTATAACAACGGGAACCAATTTAGTTGTTAATAACTCCATTATTGCACATTATTTTTAATTTTTCAATAGCGATTTTTTGCATTACATGCAAAGTTTTCCACACTTTTACAAGTGGGGGGTTGATTTTTCATACTTGCAAGATGAATGAACAGAAGGCTTTTGCCAGAATTAGGGACGCGTACAAGAAGCGACTACGTAAGACCGGAAGATATTTGATCATAGATAAGCGTGGCAAAGCTATTGACGTGGCGGAGATAATTTGATAGAATAATATTTATAAAGATTCTAAAGATATTTAAGTATATACAATAGGTCTTGAATAATAGCTCCTAAGGGGGCTATTATTTTGATATTTGTCAGGAATGGGATGATTGTGGTATAATCGGGGTATAAACAAGGAGTTATTATGTTTGACACCAAGCAAGAGCAGAAGCAAATGGAGGAAGTGCTGGCGAGGTTTGAGGACGAAATAAAAAAAGTGCGCACCGGAAGGGCGCATCCAGATATGCTGGCTAGCATCAAAGTAGAGGCTTACGGGCAGTTTATGCCGCTAAACCAGGTGGCAAACGTAACTGCAGCGGATGGCACCATGCTAGTAGTAACACCTTTTGACCCGTCAACCATTCAGAATATTGCCTCGGCAATTCGTGCCGATCAAGCACTGGGACTAAACCCAGCAGATGACGGCCGCGTGATACGCGTACCGATTCCACCGCTCACCGAGGAGCGCCGCAAGGAAATTGTAAAAACCGCTTCGGCAAAGGTAGAGCAAGCTAAAGTGGCACTCCGCAACGTGCGGGAAGACGCGCGCAAGGAGCTAAAAGCAGCGGCAGACCTCGGCGAGGATATCAAGAAGCGCGCCGAGAAAGAAATTGACGACCTAACGAAGCAGTTTACCGACAAGATTGATGCGGCGTTTAAGGCAAAGTCAGAAGAGATAATGAAAATATAAGTATGTTGGAACATTTAGGCATAATCGCAGACGGCAATAGGCGGTGGGCGAAGGCGCAGGGGCTGCCCTCAATAGAAGGACACAAGAAGGGCCTTGCCGTAATCAAGGAACTCGTGGCCGCAGCTGGCAAGGCGGGCATTAAGTATATCACATTTTACGTGTTTTCTACGGAAAACTGGGGGCGCAGCACCGAAGAAGTGAGCTACATCATGAAACTCGCCGAGACACGTATACTCAAATACGCCGAGGAATTAAAGAGCAACAATGCAAGGCTGCTAATACTTGGGTCAAGGGCTAGGATCTCGCCAAAACTTATGAGCATAATGGAGCAGGCGGAAGCGCTAACGGCAGATTGCACTGGCATTACAGTATGTATGTGTTTTAATTACGGTGGCGAGCAAGAAATCGCCGATGCGGCAAATATAGCCGCCGAGGTGGACGGCAAGATTACCCCAGAAACAATCAGAAGTCATTTGTACCACCCAGAGGTGCCAGACGTAGATATGGTAGTGCGCACTAGTGGTGAAGAACGCATTAGTGGGTTTATGTTGTGGCGCGTGGCCTATGCGGAATTTTATTTCGTTAAAAAATATTTCCCAGAGATGACTGCTAGCGACATTGATGCGATTATAGAAGAATACGAAAGCAGGAATCGCAGGTTTGGAAAATAGTGCTATAATAGAAATATGAATATTGTACTTGGAGTAATAGTAGGGCTTATTGTATTAATGGTGCTGGTGACACTGCACGAGGCTGGGCATTTTGTGGCGGCACGGCGGAATGGGGTGAGAGTGCTGGAATTTGGCATTGGATTTCCACCGCGGGCGGTGGCTTGGATTCGTGAGAATGGCAAGTGGCGCCGGCTCAAAAAATCCGAGTGGGACAAGAGTGGTATAACCAAGACTGTACTAAGTGAGGACGAAGGCAAGGCAAATAAGAGCGCCGCAAAATCCGCGAAATCTACTAAAAAATCGGGGAAAAAATCGGAAAAAACTCAGGCGCTTACTAGAACCACCGTAACGGTAAAGAAGCGTGAAAAACTAATCGTGGATGGACTGGTTTTTAGTATCAACTGGCTGCCGATAGGGGGATTTTGCCAGATGGATGGCGAATCCGCTACGGACACTAGAGAGGGAACGTTTGGTAAGGCCGGGTTCTTAGCTAAGACCAAGATACTTTTTGCTGGGGTGGCAATGAACTGGCTAGTGGGTTTTGTTATACTGACAGTGCTAGCTTGGACTGGGATGCCGATTTTCCTAAACAACCAATTTACGGTGGCGGGCGATACAACAGCGAAGGCTGAGCCGGTCAAGGTAGTAGAGGTGGTAGAGGGTTCGCCGGCAGCTAAGGCAGGGTTTCTCGTGGGCGACCAGATCGTGAAAGCGGGAGATACGGAAGTGATGACCAGCAGCGAAGTCCGTGAGTACAACAGTAGGCACGCTGCAGGCGAAGCTACTTATACAGTGATACGTTTTACAAACTGTGTTGAATCGCCAGAGCTTGAAGTGTGTGAGTACAATAACAACGCATCCAACTTTGAGTCACCAGAGGAAGCCGAGAAAGCTGCCTATAGCACTCAAACGGTTTTTCAGGAACTTACTGCCCAGCTTAATTCTAGTGACGATGAATATTTGCTAGGAATTATGATGGAGTCCGCACAGCCGCTCAGATACTCTACCTGGAGCGCGCCAGTGGTGGGCGCAGGACTCACGCTGCAAATCACCGGCGAGACGTTTAAGGGGCTAGGGGAACTGCTATGGAATCTCGTGAGCGGGCTAGGGAGGTTGTTTAGTTTTGACTCGGCAGTGCGTGAGAGCGGGCAGGCAGCAATATCGCAAGTGGGCGACTCGGTATCTGGCCCAGTAGGAATAATTGGGGTGCTGTTCCCGACCTTCACCGAAGCGGGGCCAACGAATCTGGCGTTTCTTGCCGCATTAATTTCAATTTCGCTAGCTTGTATGAATGTGCTGCCGATACCGGCACTAGACGGTGGACGATGGCTACTTATCGCCATCTATAAGCTTCGCAAGAAACCACTCACGCGCGAGCTGGAGCAAAAAATCGTGGCACGGTCCATGTATGTACTGCTTGGACTAATGGCGGTAGTAACAGTGCTTGATATTACGAGGTTTTTCTAGATGGAAAAGGTAGGCGAAGAAGCGCGTGACAATCTTCCGAAAAAACCGTGGAAAAAGACAGCCCTCGCGGTAGCACTAATGATAATATGGGTATTTTGCTCGGTGGTGGTGTCGCAACTGGTGGTAGGGCTTATTATGGGTGCCATACTCGGCAAAGATATACTGCTCCCGGTGTGGAGCGGGGTATACTCAGCTTTGTCGTACGGACTAGCACTGCTTCTTGTAATATTTGTGCCTGCCAAAGCCAATGCCAAGTGGCACATTATATATACCGGCAAAAAACACAAGGTAAATGCAAGTGGTAAAAAGATTTTGCCGCCGGTGGACCGCGAGCAAATCGGGCTTATGGGCACACCCACCTGGATGGATATAGGGCTGGCGCCGGTAGGGTATATAGTAGGTACATTACTTGCGATGCTCATGACGTTTGTTTTTAGTTTGATACCGTGGTTTGATGCAAGCGAAGCTCAGGTGACTGGGTTTACGCCGTACATGACGGGTCCAGAAAAGATCATAGCTTTTATTACCCTAGTAGTACTGGCACCAGTAGCCGAAGAGATAATTTTTCGCGGGTGGTTGTATGGCAAGATGCGAGCAAGGCTCAACGCGCCAGT
>CAZHTQ010000055.1:0-4239 GCA_964535375.1 uncultured Candidatus Saccharibacteria bacterium
AGCGTTTGCTTGCGGAGCAAAAGGTCGTAGGTTCAAATCCTGTCGGGCATACCAGAATAAAAAAAAGGTCCAAAGGACCTTATTTTTATTTTCTGCCACAACCCCAACGGATAAACCACCAGCTTCACCCACGCACCGGAGTGTGCTATAATATATTTATGCAGTGGGAAAAAGTTACTGACATCATCCTCATCACTAGCCTTGCTGTCCTGGCGGTCTTCGCTTGCCTTGGACTCTATCAATGGATCACTCGCAAATCATTAAAGAAGGTCGATCGTACCCTGCTAGCCTTTATTCCCACCATGCTTCTCTTAGTTGTAATCTACATCATTTTCGACAAATTTATCATCTTGAGCACTCGCCCCGACGGGTCTGGCGAGCCAAGTTTTCCCTCTTCTCACACCATGGCCGTCGCCACCATTTTCTTCTGTACTATGCTCGCTCTGCCACGTTACGTCAAGAAGCGTTCGCTCCGCATTCTTCTCGATGTCGTCATGGCCATCCTGATTTCCCTTACCGCCACTGGCCGCGTCTTGTCCAACAAACATTGGCTGACCGATGTCATCTGCAGCCTCGTCTTTGCTATCGTGCTTTCTAGCATTTACGGTTTAATATCACACAAAAGGAGTAAAAAACATGCCCAGCATCTTCACAAAGATAGTGAATAATGAAATCCCCAGCTACAAAATCTACGAAGACGACAAAACCCTCGCCTTTCTCGACATCCACCCCGAGTCTAAAGGCCACGTCCTCGTCATCCCCAAGACCGAGGTCGACAAAATCTACGATTTAGCTGATGAAGATTATGCTGCCCTCATGGCCACTGTCAAGAAGCTATCCCGCCACATGGAGTCCAAATTACACCGCCGCATCCTCTGGAAAGTTGTCGGCACCGATGTTCCCCACGCTCACGTTCACCTCATGCCACTAGACGAATCCTGGCAGTATGGCCGCACTCTCGACCTCACCCCAGAGGAATTTGAGGAAATCCGCACTTCCCTCGTTCTCGAATAATACTTGAGTACACCCCACATCACCCACAAAATAATATCCCCACTCCGGTGGGGATATCCGTTATAAAGTTTCCTGGATTTCCGGCAACTCGCGCCGCATTTCTCCGCCTACCGACACCGCGATTTCGTATCCGGGTACGTATTTGCAGAGATACATTCCCTGTTCCACCATTCCAGTCAGCGGCACCATCTTATGAATGATCGACGTGACACTCGCTCCGCGAATACTGTTTAG
The DNA here is from genome assembly GCA_964535375.1 of uncultured Candidatus Saccharibacteria bacterium. Lineage (GTDB taxonomy): Bacteria > Patescibacteriota > Saccharimonadia > Saccharimonadales > Saccharimonadaceae > Nanosyncoccus. Next base: position 1,249 of record CAZHTQ010000055.1, read on the forward strand.
CGCTTTCGCGCGTCTTAGCACTTCTTCCCTACTCGGGCCATCCGGTATGATGTAGTACTTCATTTTCACGATTACTCACCTCCCCTCAAAAATCCAGTCACTTTTAATGTGCCTATGCTCCATAAGCTCCACCCGCATACATTACCTACCACTAGGTTGACCCCATTATACCATCTCCGCTGCAATATTTCAATACAAATCTCCACCCACATTTTGTGCAATTTTTTATTCAAAATCTTTTACAAATCATTTTTTGTGGTATAATATAATCATTAACAAATAATTCTGAACACCTGCACTTTATTATTTTAATCAGGCATTATGCAGCCAAAAGGCAAAAATCGGCACCAGTAGGTACCAAGTCTTTTGAAAGCATTTTGCCGTAAAAGATGCAGGTGTTCAGAGCCTACGGGTGCCGATTTTTGTCCAAACCTCGGTCCTCGCAGTGACAAAATTAACAAAGAGAGGTAAAGGAACTCATGCCAAAGGTCATACAAAACAAACTAGAAAAAACACTCATTATACTACCAATATTCGGTATTATAATATTATCATTCCTATATATTAATATATATATAAATAACGCCCTTATGAATTCTAGTGCTGTAACTGAAGGTAATGAAGTGACGGTGCAGGATGAGAGCATGCTTACGATTGGCTTTGTGGATGATGGTGGTAATCCTACCACCAATACTACTAATATTGCTTTGCAACCTACAGCTGATGGCGTATTTAATTCTGGAAATGTAAACGTCAACGTTGATACTAATAGCCCGCTAGGCTATACTCTTACTATGTCCGCCTCTACTTCGTCCCTCTCTCGGAGTGAGGCGGTCGGGAATATGACACCTGTAATTCCTACGCTCACTACCGCAGTAGCACAAGCAGATTTTCCAAATAACTATTGGGGTTACAAGCGTACTACTAGCACATTAGATGGTGCAACGGAACAAATAGCAGATACCCTCTATCAGCCAATGCGTGAGAATTATAATATACCAATTAGTAGTACCGGAGTCAGCGCCAGTAAAAGTATTAGTACAGTAAACTTCGGTGTAAAACTAGATACCAATACGCCATCAGGAAATTACAATATCAATATTAACTTCCTAGCGGTAAGTAACGTAGCACCGTATCTTGCCTACATGCAAGACGCCACCAGCACTTCTCTCGCTGCCGCTATGCCTAGTGTAGGTGACACTACCGTGCTATATGATAGGCGTGACAACAAAGAATATACGATAGCAAAACTCGCCGATGGCAAATACTGGATGACCAAGAACCTAGATCTAGATGGTGGTACACCACTTTATTCTAGCGATTCTGATGTTCCAGCAGGGTATGACGCGGAACCGTATTATACTCTACCGGCATCTAGTGAGTCCGGCTTTGATAATAACACTAAAGCTTATATGTACAATAGTCCAAATAAGACCGATTCGTGCAGTTCGGGCTGCTACTCTTATTATAGTTTCAATGCAGCAACTGCCATGTCGGCAAAAAACGTAGCATCCAATAATACGGATGCTCCGTATTCGATTTGTCCTAAAAATTGGAAATTACCTACGACGAGAACGAGCGCACCCAATAATTCAGATTTTTATCAGCTTGCTGTTGCATATGGTATGTCGAGTGCGGACATCTCTCAGGATACACCCAATTTCTATAACCAAGCAGGCCCAGGTACTACGGCGAATTTTATATTGTCAGGTAATTATTATTCATCGAGTTTCCATAGTGGTGGTGGGGAATACTGGTCATCTACTACCGTCGATAATCAATATATGGCTGTCGTGATGAGTTTTACCAATAATATTATTTATTCATACATACGCCAAGAACGAAAAACTGGTTCTGCGGTCCGCTGTCTGTTCGATGCCACCATGCAGAACTTTGTCAGCGAAGATGCTGATGCCATGGCCCTCCACCAAGAAGAAGTCTTGGTAGACGCCCGCGACGGCAAGAACTACTACGTCACTAAGCTCAAAGACGGCAACGTCTGGATGACCCAAAACCTAGACTTTGACATCACTGGCGAAACCCTCACTAGTGCTGATACCGATCTTGTAGACTTCAACGATGGTACTAATACCACCACCGCCAACGCCGCCTATACCACCGCCAACGGCTACTCCAAATCTGGCGATATCATTTCATGGACCCCAGCCTCGACCGCCATCACCATCCATACTGGCCGCGATAAAACCAATCCTACCAATGGTGATATTAACTATGATACCAACGCTGGCAAATGGGCGAATAGTAACAAATACCCATACAGTGTAGATCCAGGTGACTGGTACCAAACGGGTACTTACTTCTCGTCTAGCGTGTGTCATGACGTGTCTTGGAGTACTGGATGTAACTTCCTAAACAGCGCTCTCAATAACGCATACAATGGGCAGTCTTATGGACAACCTCTTACTATCTATTTCCGCCAAACCCCGTATACAGATAATGGTACTCACGGCGCAGTAGGCAACTGGTATAACTGGAGCGCAGCAGTAGCGGCAAACGATACATCTACACTTAGTACTGGCGACACCACCGTAAATAACTCTGTATGCCCAGCTGGCTGGGGCTTACCAGCTAATGGTAAGTACGATGCTCTTAATACTATCTATAACTCTAATGCAGCTAGCGGCGCTCTAGATGCTGGACTCTTCGCAGCTCCGCTATACTTTGTTCGTGGCGGCGTTATCTATACTCAAGGCACTACTACATTGCTCAATGCCGGGCGCGTCGGCTTCTACTGGTCTGGTACTACCTACTTGGCAGACGCTAGTTACAGCCTGTACTTTAGGTCTAGCAACGTTAATCCCGCCCGTGGGGACTACCGTGGCATCGGCTACTCAGTGCGTTGCCTCCTCCGCACCGAGTAAAAATTTAAAAAACTTCCGAGAACTCATTTCTCGGAAGTTCCTGCCATGAAGGTTGGATTATAAATACAAAATATCTTTTATTTGTCATAAATAGGCTGAAAATCTGAGA
>CAZHTQ010000056.1:0-4089 GCA_964535375.1 uncultured Candidatus Saccharibacteria bacterium
TTGCGACATTTTCTCGTAACAATCTACTACGACATTATCACGTAATAACAACATTGCGTTAAAAATCTATTTACAAATTTTAAAATGTGATATACAATAAAGTTATTAACAAAACGAATTGAGTACCCGGTTTGTTAATTAGTCATATTTTGTAAGAACTTAAAATAGGCGTCACTAGGTCCGTTAGTGTTCTTGCAGAATTTCTAAGAGAATAAACCGGGTACTCCCTAGCGGCGCCTATTTTGGTGTATGGCCCACTAGGATTAAAAGAGAGGAAAGGAACTCATGAAGGTCATACAAAACAAAATAAACAAATCAATTATTATACTACCAATATTTGGTATTATAATATTATCATTCCTATATATTAATATATATGTAGGCAATGCTCTGATGAATTCTAGCGCTGTAACGGGTGATTATGAACTTAGCGTGCAAAACAATACTACTCTTCGTATAGAACTCCCCACCACCACACCTATTTCTGTTACTCCTACCGTAGCTGGGCAGTTTAATAGCCAAACTTTGCCTGTTAATGTTGTTTCCGATTATGTCAATGGCTATACCCTTACCATGTCCGCCTCTACTTCGTCCCTCTCTCGTAGTGAGGCGGTTAATGGCAAAACCTACGAAATCCCTACTCTCACTAGTAACACAGACGAGTCCAACAATCCCTACACTTGTACGGCAGAAACTAGCGAAACGTGCAACTTTCCTAAAGATACTTGGGGCTACAAACGCACCACCGCGCAGGTGAGCGATGATGGTTACCGAGCGCTCGTGGCAAATACCAATGTGCCGATTAATATAACTTCCGGCCCAGCCAATGAAAGCATCAGCAATATAGACTTTGGCGTAAAGTTATCCAACGCCACGCCTAATGGCACTTACAATATTACACTAAACTTCCTTGCGGTCACTAACATCTCACCCAACCTCTACTACATGCAAGATGCTACCAGCACTTCTCTCGCTGCTGCTATGCCGAATATAGGTGACACCACAGTATTATATGATAGGCGTGACAACAAAGAATATACGATAGCCAAACTTGCCGATGGTAAATACTGGATGACGAAAAACCTAGATCTAGATGGCGGTACTCCACTTTATTCTAGTGATTCTGATGTCCCAGCAGGGTATGACGTAGAACCGTATTATACATTACCAGAATCGTCAATAGAATTCCAGTATCCGGGTGGAGTATATAATAGTGGAGCGACTGATTGTGAAACTAGTCCGGGATGCTACTCTTACTATACTTTCGCTGCAGCGACAGCATCAAATAGGGTAGATAACACGCATGTGAATAGTTTTTTGAACAGCATATGTCCAAAAAATTGGAAATTACCAGAATCGAAACCTACTTCTGACGGTAGGTCGGACTTTCGTGAGCTTTTGGTGGGATTTGGTGGGGATAGTTTGACGGAAACTTATAACCAGGATACTACACCAACTGGTGAAGCACTTTATAATCAACTGATGAGCGGCCTAATGCAAATGGTAACTGGGTATTACGTAGGCGGAAATGAAGAATATATGCCTTATGGAAAGGCAGCTTACTTATGGTCATCAACTAACTCGGCTACGGGCAATGTTTCTTATGCATTGAATGTTTCTGATTATAGTGGTATCTCAACCTATGTAGGATCAAACAGTGAATTATGGGCTGGCATGATGTTACCGGTCCGCTGCCTCTTCGACGCCACCATGCAGAACTTTACCAGCGAAGATGCTGATGCTATGGCTCTCCACCAAGAAGAAATCCTAGTAGACGCCCGTGATGGTAAGAACTACTACGTCACTAAGCTCAAAGATGGCAACGTCTGGATGACCCAGAATCTAGACTTAGACCTAGATAGTAACGTCGCCCTCACCTCCGCTAATACCGACCTCAACTCCGTCGACTCTTGGACTCCAGCTCGCTCCACGATTAACTCCACTGCCTACAACAATACAGCTTCAGGTGCTTCTGGTGGCATCCTAACTTATAATGGTAGTAATTCGCATAATGATAGCTTCGCTTCCGGTTGGACAAACGACACCAATACTCCATACTCTGCAGACCCAGGTTATCGCTATGTAGTGCCCAAAGAAATGTCTAGTTCTAATACTAACTGGTATGACAACGGTGACACATTCTACTACTGTGTAAATCAAGACACAACTTGCGGTGGTAACAGTGAAAATGGTCACTACACAATGGGCAACTTCTATAACTTCGCTGCTGCGAATGCTACAAACAACGTAGAAACAACCGTCGGCGGTAGTGCCAATGTAGTTCAAGATAAAGTCATGCCCGACTCCATCTGCCCTAAGGGTTGGAGGCTACCAATAGATAAGACCACCAACAACGAATTTAGCACATTACTTGGTGCATCTAATTATAACGTAATTTCTAATTTCAATTTCGCAGGCTTGGACACTATCCGCATTGCTCCGCTCTATTTCGTTCGGTCAGGCCACGTGACTGGCGGTACGTTAGGCAGTGCCGGCGTGGCTGGCCACGCATGGTCCAGTACTATTAGTTCGTCCACTAATGGTTACTACCTGGGTTTCCATAGCACTGAAATCGATCCAGCCAGTAACGATAACCGCTTATACGGCTTTCCAGTCCGCTGCCTCCTCCGTACCGAGTAGCCAATGATTCAATAACTTCCGAGAATTATCTTCTCGGAAGTTTTTGCTATGAGAGTCAATTCAAAATACAAAATATCTTTTATTTGTCATAAATAGGCTGAAAATCTGAGAAAATAGTGATGGAAAGCCGGTACTGCAATACCGGAAGGATTCCATCAAATTATTTTCTCAGATTTTTACCAAGACAAATAAAAGATATTTTGTATTTATGTTTGGACCACCAACCTGTTTCGGCGTGCAGCGAAGCGGAGCAGAATTAGAGTGTTTTGGCTGTCAGTATGGCTCGTGCATTAACTTAAAAGTATTGATGTAGCTAGGTTGTATGACAGGATTAGTCAAGTGTCGCAAAATATTCAAAAATTGCGGAATATATGATAAGATGGGGAAAAATTGTTGACTTAACCCGCTGGCTAGATAGTGTAGGGAAGAATTAGAATGAATGTCGAGCATTTAATCGTACATTCTAGAGCTATTGTTCTTTTCTGATTTTTCTTGAGACTATGTACAGCGCAACAACAGAGCCAAGTATCGTAACGGCTACACCAATAATACTTTCCTTTGCACCACTCATTTCGGGGGTGAAGAAGCCTGAATCAGGAGCTTTTGCGACAGTACGATAAGCGATTGCATAGTTCGAGAATCCGTCTGTAGCAAAGCTAACGGTATTTGTAGCTGCATCATAAATTCCTGAAATGAGTTCGTATGTGCCGTCATGTTTTTCGTGAACAATGACGACATCATTGCCGTCTACGCCTTCGGCTAATTTTAGACTAATGTTAGCGTCGGCAGATAATTGCGTAAGATTATTACTCCAGACATCCGTATCGTCGTTTACGCCTTTATAAAAGACTTGTTGCATATCTAAATCAAGATAATCGGCAATTTCATACCCAGAAGCAGTTTCAGTAAATTTGGTAGTTTGCTCGGCAGATGGGGTAAAGTCATTGACCAAAAGAACACCAGTACCGGCGTCAATTGCGCCATTTGAGAGATCTAAAATTCCGCTAGTAATTGCACTTGAATATGTCTTTACTGCATCGCCAGTTTTTGTGAAAGTTGCACTGAAATGTCCGTTTCCATTGGCGCTAGCAGTATCTAGAATATACTGATTAGCATCATTTTGCGGAGTAAGTGGTAAGCCGTTCATATTGACGCTAGTTAGTTGATAGCCATATTGCGGAATAAATTCAAAGACGATAACATTACCTTTTTCAAAATGAATAAAACCTTCCTTAGTAGCATCATCGACACAGCCAGTTGCCACGCAAGGGATAGAAGAAGAAATATCGTTCATATTGGCAGCGTTGTCATATACTTTTACAACCTTTGCAGTACCGTTCAAGATTTTTACATCATTTGGCGTATTCGGGTCAGTGTATCCTGGATTACTCCAGTTAATATTGTAATTTATGGAAGCAGTACCCATAATATCAATCGTATAACTATCTG
>CAZHTQ010000057.1:0-4072 GCA_964535375.1 uncultured Candidatus Saccharibacteria bacterium
AGAATGGTCTAATTGGTTAATGAGCTTGTTTTAATGACAATTATTCAACAACGCCTGCCATCTCACCCCTCACCATGCCAACCCATCACTCACCATGCCATCCCACCCCTTATCCTACCGCCCCCACCACTTGCATCACATCACAAATTATGCTATCATATTATAATGCACATTAACAAAGGGGGAATTATTCGTGTCACCAGTATACGCAAAAGCTAGCAGTTTCCAAAATCTCAGCACATTCTGCGCCTCAGAGCGCGTCGCCACTTGGTTCAAGGACTATTGTAAGAGACATGGCTTACCGCCCACTGCCGACACCGCAATTTTCATTGCGCGTACTCAGTCCGACGACAAAGCCATCAGCGCCAATCGGTCGTTCCAAGCTATCCATAGCGCCGCAGATTTGCACAATCTCATCCGCTACGACTTCGACGGTATCACTTTTGCTTTCGGCCGGCTCTATCATGCCATCAACAAAGCATACGACGGTTTTCTGCCGCAGGGCCTGCACGATTTCAAAACCAACCTCGAATACGAACTCTACGGCAACCTGAGTGCGTATCAAATCGCCACGGTCAACTACAAGTTGAAACAGTACATTGATGAGCCAAGCTACGCTATTCTCAGCATGCACTTTGGACTGTCGCTAAACAGCGTACCAATTCCTTACAATCGCATTGCTCGCATCGTTGGCCTCTCACAATCTCGCGTCCGTGATATAGTTGTAAGCTCGCTTGCTCGCTTGCGTTGGGCTCACGCTGATTTACCGGCACTTTACGCCTACGACCGCGCGGCTCTCTTCAATCAAGCAACACTAAAGAAAGCCGCCTACGACGACTGCGCAAAACAGTGGGGCAATATCATTGCTCGCGTCAAAGAGTTGGAAGCCGAAGCCAAAACGCTTTCCGATCTTTACCACGTTGCCTTTTGCTCCAACACTAAAACCATCTTCGGCGACAACCCGCAAAGCAGCATTCAAAAAAACGCTGGCGCCGCGCCCAGCAGTCCAGCCGCAACCGACGCCACCGCTACCCCCGACACCACAGGTTTTGACGATAGAATCTTCACGTCCATCTACGCTCTCGGCCTTAGTAATACGCTGGCCAGTCGTCTGGCACGCAACAATATGATGACTCTGGCCGATATCCTTACGTATCCCGATTACAAGTTTATGCGCATCCGCAATTTTGGCAAAAAATCAGCCGAAGAGCTTACCGCCAAAATGCACGAGCTCGGTTACGCAGACTTCGTCATCACCTAGCACCTTATGTACCTTATCACAAATGCCCCCGCAAAGGGGGCATTTTCACATCAATCTGTTTCGCATCAACCGTCTCGCATCAACCACTTAGTCGCCCCGGCGCTTTTGCCTCTTGACCTTTTTTGTAAAGTGTGATACCATAGATAGGCAAAGGTTATAATATTATGGAGTTTATTTTTTTGACCGCTGAGGCGATTAGCCTGGCCATGTCGGGAAGATTATCAGGTCAAGTTCCGATAGATGTACCAGAACGAGTTGTAGAACGTGCCGATCAGGCCGTGCAAAATGCCGAACAACTCGCCAGCCGAGTCGTAGATGAGGCCACCTTAGCAAACATAGAAGAAAACCTGTTTTACTTTTTTATGCTCGCACTTATCGTGTGGGGCGCCCTCCATCTGTACAATTTTATTGCTCGTTTCATTCTTTTCAAAAAACTTGGCATCCCTCGTTGGAAGGCCCTCATCCCGTTTTATGGTGCCGCACTTAATTTCAAAGCCTTTGACATGAGCGGGCTCTGGGTCTTTGCCCAGGTGCCAATTATGCTGGTTACCATTTTCAGTCTTAATCTCCCCATCTGGCTTACTGGTCTCGTTTATCTCTTGAGTTACGGTGTAGACTTCGTCTATGCCATCCATTTTGCCAAATCCTTTCACCGCAAATGGCCTACTGGCACGCTCGCCTTCATCTTTCCGCGCACCATGCGCCTCGTCGCTGGCTTCAGCAAAAAAATTACCTATGACGATAGCACTAGCCGTCTCAAATATGCCAAAGTAGGCGACAAATACGTCCCCCTCGCCGACAAAAAGCGTGAGCAAGCCAAGTTAATCCAAGCCACCATGGAAGCAGAGCGCCGCGAGCTTCTCGCCGAGCCCGAACCCGCCGAGAAAAAGGGTTTCTTAAAGCATATCACCGACTGGCTAGTTGTCCACCACAAGTTGGTGCTTTCTGTCATGCTTGCTATCGCCGCCGCCTGTGTTGTCCTCATGACCAAAGTCAACGTCAATAAAGACCTCACCCGTTACATGCCAACCAGCTCCGAAACCTCCCAGGGTCTCAACATCATGTACGACGAGTTTAATAACGTTCTCGCCATGCCTCTCTCAGTTATGGTCAAAGGTCTAAGTACTACCGAAAAACAGCAAGAATACACTTATCTCGAATCTTTAGACGGCGTCAAATCCATCGACTACGACGATTCTTCCAAATACAATCAAGGCGACTACACCCTCTACGAGCTTACCGTCACCGGCAAAGCCGACGGCCCCGTCGCCTCCACTCTTTTTGAAACCATCAAATCCCACTACCACGGGCTAGGTAAAACCATCAATTTCCGTGGCGAAGTCGCCATGATGAATACCCCACCTCTCGAAATCTGGGTGGTCGCCGTAGCGGTTATTGCTGCTCTCATTATCCTTATCATCATGTCCGAATCTTATGTTGAACCGGTCCTCTACCTTGTCGCCATCGGTCTTGCCATCGCTATCAACATGGGCACCAATGCGTTCATGCCTAGCGTCTCGCAAATCACCAATTCTATCACCGCCGTGCTCCAGCTCGCTCTTTCTATGGATTACTCCATTATGCTAGCCACCGAATTCCATCGCGAAAAACTCCGTGGCAAAGACAAAATCTCTGCCATGAAATCCGCTCTCTCGCGTGCCTTCACCGCCATCTCAGCCAGCTCTGTCACTACCATCGTGGGCATGCTGGTGCTCCTCCTCATGAGCTTTACCATCGGCCGCGACCTCGGCATCGTTCTCGCCAAAGGCGTATTCTTCTGCCTTATCTCTATCTTTACTGCTCTCCCAGCCCTCCTCCTCATTTTTGACCCCCTTGTCGAAAAAACCAAAAAATCTCCTTTCGCCCCTCGTCTCGACCTCCTCGGCGAGATCTCCTACAAAATCCGCAAATTCGCTATCCCTATCTTTATAGTAATCTTAGGTGGTAGTTGCATCCTCCAGGCCGAGGTCAGCAATTATTATTCCAACAGCGATAGCGCCGCCATCGATGCCGTTTTTGGTCCTTACAATCAGTCCATTATTATTTACGACCGTGCCGACGAAGCCACGGCTACTACTCTCTGCAAAAAACTCGACGCTGAAGATATTACCGATGAAGTCTTATGTTATGGTAATACTATTAATGATCCAGTTACCACCACCGAGTTCAAACCTAAACTAGAAGACCTTGGCTCTAGCGTCGACATGTCCGACGAGCGCGTCCGTTTCCTCTATTATCATTATTATGATCACGATGAATCCCACACTCTTACTCTCGACGAGCTTGCGGACTATCTCTTAAATGCCGATGGTGAACTTGCTGATTTTATCACCCCATCCATGCGTGATAAATTAAGCAAGCTTCGCCTCTTTGCGAATACCGAAGAATCCGGCACATGGCGAAGCAGCCTAGAATTAAGCCAGATTCTCGACATGCCGTTTGCTAGCGTGAAAGACATCATGATTTTGAATGATGCCCGCTACGACATTGGCGAGCAAATGACCTTGCCAGAGCTTGTGTCTTACATCGAAACCGACGTCATGACCGACCCCACCTACGCGGCCATGCTCCCAGCCGACCTTGGTGACAAACTTACCACCATTAAAGGTCTTGCCGAGTTTAGTCACAAATTCACCAAAGAAGAGTTCAACCAGCTCGACGCCGCCATCAATTCTAATAACCTCACTCCGCAAGAAATTTCCGCCTTGCTTACTGCTCTCGAAATCCCAGCCGAGCAGCAGCCTATGGTCATGGCTATGCTCAGCCAAGGCGCCTACGTTCTCCGTGCCATCGTCAACGAAGTCCCGCTCA
>CAZHTQ010000058.1:0-4026 GCA_964535375.1 uncultured Candidatus Saccharibacteria bacterium
AATGTATATGATTATATTGGGTCTTGGTGACACTTATTTATGATCTAATGCGAAATTCACACATTTTCTCATCAACTTTTCCACAAAAAGTAACCCACTTGAGGGGTTACTTTTTATACGCAAGATACGCAGTGACTACTACTTATCTACCACTTCGCCTTCTACTGGCTCATCTTTGGAACTTGCGTCCTTAGAATCACCATCAGCCTTAGCATCTCCAGACGTTTGCTGGTACATCTTCGCACCTATCGGCATTATTTTGTCGGAAAGTTCCTTTGCCGCCGCCTCAAGTTTATCCTTGTCAGCATCAGCGTCGTTCAAAGCTTTCTTCGCTTCCTCTACGGCTTTCTTGATAGTTTCTTTGTCTTCATCAGAAATCTTGTCCTTATACTCATCCGGCATCTTCTCTGCCTGATAAATTGCATTTTCCAAATGATTTCTTACATCAATCGTCTCACGTTTCTTCTTGTCTTCATCTGCATACATTTCCGCTTCTTTCTGCGCTTTCTCAATATCTTCCTTACTCATATTGCCAGAGTTCTGAATCGTAATAGACTGCTCCTTGCCAGTGCCCTTATCCTTCGCGGTTACATTAAGAATACCATTTGCATCAAGATTAAATGTTACCTCAATTTGCGGCACGCCACGCGGCGCCGGTGCAATACCGTCTAGGATAAACCGCCCAAGCGACTTATTGTCTTTCGCAAACTCACGTTCACCTTGCAGCACGTGAATCTCTACCTGCGGTTGATTATCCGAAGCTGTAGAAAATACTTCCGATTTTGAAGTTGGGATAGTAGTGTTACGGTCAATTAGTGGAGTCCTTACACCGCCCATAGTCTCAATACCAAGCGTCAGCGGAGTTACATCAAGTAGTAACACATCTTTCACGTCACCCTGAAGTACACCGCCCTGAATCGCCGCACCTACCGCCACGACCTCGTCCGGATTCACGCCTTGCATCGGATCCTTACCAAAGATAGTCTTTACTTTTTCAATCACTGCCGGCATCCGAGTCATACCGCCTACCATCACCACCTCATCAATATCTTTGGTCGTGAGTTTTGCGTCCTTCAAAGCTTTTTCTACCGGACTCGCCAAACGATCAAGCAGTGGCGACACCAATTCCTCAAGCTTTGCCCGCGTCAAAGTATATTCAAAATGTTTTGGCCCGTCTGCATCCGCCGAAAGGAACGGCAAGTTGATGTCGGTCGAAGTACTAGACGACAACTCTTTCTTAGCCTTCTCTGCCTCATCCTTCACCCGCTGCATTGCTGCCGCATCACCAGTAATATCAATGCCAGATTCTTGCTTAAACTGATCCACCAAATAATTCACGAGGATATTATCAAAGTCCTCACCACCAAGGTGCGTATCGCCATTGGTGCTCATCACCTCAAACACGCCATCACCGAGCTCCAGTATCGACACATCAAATGTTCCACCACCAAGGTCAAACACTGCAATCTTCTCGTCTTTCTTAGACTCTAGCCCATACGCCAGTGCCGCTGCGGTCGGCTCGTTAATGATACGTTTCACCTCGAGCCCTGCAATTTTACCCGCGTCCTTAGTTGCCTGGCGCTGCGAATCATCAAAATACGCCGGCACAGTAATAATTGCCTCAGTCACTTTTTCACCAAGAAATGCTTCCGCGTCTGCCTTGATTTTTGAAAGAATCATCGCGGATATTTCTTCCGGTGTATATTCTTTGCCATCCATCTCTACGGCCACACCGTGCCCCTTTTTCACGATTTTGTACGGGCTAATTTTAAGATCACGCTGCACCTCTGCATCATCAAACTTACGCCCAATTAATCGCTTAATACCATATATAGTATTCTTCGGATTAGTTACACGCTGGCGCTGTGCCACTTTACCCACCAAGCGCTCGCCTTTCTTTGTCACCGCCACTACCGACGGAGTCGTGCGATCACCCTCACTGTTCGTGATCACTTCTGGCTTACCTGCCACCATATACGCAAACGCGCTGTTGGTTGTACCAAGGTCAATACCGATAATTTTACTCATATATTATATCTCCTTTTCTAGCACTCACTTCATACGAGTGCCAATTCTTCTTCTATTGTATCAAACTGGCACTCGTTTGTCAAGAGTGCCAGAACAGGGGTGAGGCAAAAATTCCAAATTTTCATATATATGCTATAATATAATCATAAGTATAAAGGAATCAATATGGCAAACAAAAAGCCCAAAACCACAACCAAATCCTCCACAGTCGATATCAAAGTCGGTCGGTATCACAAAACCACCCACCGCACCAAAGTAACCACTACCAAAATCGGACCCAAAGTCCAGCTTACCAAAGCCCAGCGTACTTGGATCGCCATCGGCTTGATCGCCCTGCCAGTCGTAGTCGGCTTTATCGCATCAGCCCTCACCCGCGATATCATGGAATCCTTTGGTGCATTAAATCAACCACCGTTCGCTCCACCAGCTTGGCTTTTCCCTGTCGCCTGGACATTACTTTATATTCTAATGGGCGTCGCCTCATTCCTCATCTGGCGACAAGACCCTCGCACCAAAGAGGGTAAAAAACTCCGCCGCGCCGAGCTCATCATCTACTTCGTTCAGCTCGCGCTTAACTTCTGCTGGACCCTCCTTTTCTTCCGTTTTGGTCTGCGCTATTTCGCTTTCGCCTGGCTCCTCGTGATGTGGGCACTCATTCTCACCCTCATCATTATGACCAGCAAAAATTCCAAAGCCGCTATGTGGTGCCTCATCCCCTACCTCCTCTGGTGCACCTTCGCTGCCGTCCTCAATATCAGCATCGCGATACTAAACTAGCAACGCGTTTGGCAGCATACGACCAACGTCACCATATCAAAATGGTGACGTTTTTTTAAAAATCTATTTACAAATCGCAAATTATAATGCTATAATTAAATTGCGAAATTCAATCAACAACACATAAGTGCGCATTACGCGGCTACTTATGCAGTCATCGCTTATGTGGATGATTGAGTTTCGCGACTAACATAAGTAGTCGCGTTTTTCGTTGTAGAAGGCGTGGCTCACAATAATTATTAACAAAGTGAGGGATCATGCATACAAAATCGCACAAAACAAATTTAATTATAGCAATATCAGTTTTGATTATTTCTGCTGTTATATATAATATATGCAAAATCCCCCTCATTACTCACGCCGAAGAAGAGCGACTTACCGGTAGTCAGTCCGTTTCCGTTACGGCCAGTCCCGATCGTAACCTTAGTATTGATATTTCTAGTGCAAATGTTGGTCTAGACTTTACTCCAAGCTCTGCCGGTGTCTTCAAATCTAGCGCTACCCCTCTTACCGTCACCGTCTCCACCAATAATCCCACGGGGTACAATCTCAATATGACTACCACTACTACTAATTTGACTCGGACGGCTTCCCTCTCTGGCCAAACTCCGGTCATAAAGACATTAAGTAGCAGTGGTAGTTTCACGGCAGACACCTTTGAGACCAACGCCTGGGGCTTTTCGCTAGACGGCGCCAATTACCAGGCTGTCGCCCCATCTCGCCAAATTAACCAAACAACAAAAGAGTCCAATAATTCCGCCACCAATATCACCTTTGGCGTTAAGCTAAATAATGAGATTCCTAGTGGCGATTACAAAGCCACCCTCACCTTCATTGCTACTACTAATCCCCTCGAAGCCACTTTTGATACCGCCTTTGATGCCGCCGGCAAAACCCAGGTGAGTTACAACGGGCAAAACTATTATAAAATGCAAGATATGTCCGGCTTCATCTGCTCTATGGTCGCCACCCCCACCGATACGACCTCTGCCGAATCTACCCAACTTTTAGACACCCGCGACAACTCCATCTACTGGGTTTCTAAACTCCTAGACGGCAACTGCTGGATGACCCAAAACCTAGATCTAGACTTAAACAGTAGTGTCGCTCTTACGAATGATACTACTGACCTACATTCTGTCACTTCCTGGACCCCAACCCGCTCTACCATAGATTCTACTAGCTACGGCAACATCACCACCTGTTCATCACAGTCGGATA
>CAZHTQ010000059.1:0-3976 GCA_964535375.1 uncultured Candidatus Saccharibacteria bacterium
TGGGACCCTAGTTACAAAGACGGCGCCACGCAATTATCAATAATAACAAGTGAGGCACAAGTCATGCGTAGTATCAAATTCGCAAAACACAAAATATTATTAATCCCACTCAGTATGTTAGCAGTAACGCTAATCGCTGGGTATTTTTTATCCCATATGCCACTAGGCGTGAGTGCTACTACTGGCGACGTTTCACTTCGTGTTAAAGATACTTGTTCTATGAACGGCAATGTTACTACGGATGATAGCAATATGCTAAATGGCCAAGAACGCGAGGGCTTCCATGTCCTTTCTCTCACTACATATTGTAATGACAATGCAGGCTTTAGCATCTATGCCGTAGGCTACTCAGGTGACCTAGAAGGTAGCACAGACCTTACTGGTGTCACTACTGGTCTTACCATATCTACTGCAGATTGGGCAGATCGCAATACTGGTGATAATGCTACTAAATCTATCTATTCACTAAAGATAGAAAAAGACAATACATCCTATCTCCCAGGCAATATCAGTATTCTAAATGGCTTTACCAACTACCTTGCTGTACCATCCACTAATACTAAAGTAGCATCCTACTCGTCTAATACTGATACTACTACTGGCTCTACTATCAACGCTAGCTATGCCGTAAAAGTAGCCAATCTCCAAGCCGCCGATACCTATACTGGTAAAGTCAAATACACCATGGTCCATCCAAGCTCTAATACTGCTACCGGCTTCACCTTTGACGATGCCTTCCAACTTGCTGGCAAATCTCGTGTAAGCGGCACTTCCTACTTCGCTATGCAAGACATGAATGCTGCGATATGTAACAAAGTTACCGAGCTAAACAACAACTTCCCCGAAACCCAATTAATAGACGTACGCGATAATAATGTATATACTATCAAAAAAATCAATGGTGACTGTTGGATGACGCAGAACCTAAGATTTACTGGCACTACCCTTGATTCTACCACCTCAAACATAGCAAGTAACTATACAACCGAAAATCCATATAATATATCCACCATCAATGGTAACGGCAATGGTTATTTCAGCCTAGATTCTAGCGATGCAAGTTATACAAACCACTGTGACGACACCAATGGCTACAACTATGCCTGCGTCTATGATTCTGGCAACGATACTACTGGTGTCTGGTATAACTATGCTGCCGCCAGTGCTGGAACTATAACTACGGATAATAATACCGATGTCGCCACTTCTAGCGTATGTCCAAAAGGGTGGCATATTCCGACTGGGGCAGCGTCAGATATATCGTCCGAATTCTACAAGATCTTCCAGAATACGACTGCTGGTTCTTGGGTAGCGGCGAATGATTACACCAATGCCTTTAAAGCTGTCACGGGCGGCTACTACTACAATGGTTCCCTCGTCAGTACCGGTCGCGGGCGCTGGTGGTCTGCTACGGCATACAATGCCACGTATCGTTACTACCTGAACTACGGTGATAGTCAGTTCAGCAGCAGTAACAACAACCGGTACGACGGGTTCTTCGTCCGCTGCATCGCCGACAACTCCATGCAATCATTTGACTCTACCGCCGCTGCCTCTCTCGCCATCAACGAATCTCTCCAGCTCCGCGATGTGCGTGATGGTAATATATATACGGTAGGTAAACTTCGTGACGGCAACATCTGGCTCCTAGACAATCTTCGTCTAGACCTTGGCGCTGTATCGCTAGATACTCTCATCGGCAACACCAACGCTAATGCAACCACTCTAGGCTATCTCAAGAATGGTGGTGGCACTTCACCATACGCTGCAACTGGTGTTACTGTAAAGACCGCTGATAGTGGTAGCTGGATCAACACTTATGATGCTCCGTACATAGCAACAAGTGGTACCGGCAACCTTGGCGACTGGACAAGCAAAACAGTAATGGACTCCGCGTATCACTCTGGTGCAGGCTCTGGCATGATTGGTGTATACTATAACTACTGTGCTGCTTCTGCCGGTTCATACTGCTACTCATCGGACTCCAGTTCCGGTGACGCGGCTGAGGACATCTGCCCGGCCAACTGGCACTTACCGAGTGCAGGTCTCACGACTGGCGATACCGGCACGTTATGTACACTAATAAAGGGTTCAGACTGTGGATCATCCTCTAGCAGCAACCCTATGAACTTAACCGATGCGACTAGCTTACAATACAAGCTATCTACGCCCCTCTCCAGCGGCTTCGTCAGTGGCTCGGCCGACGGTCAGGGTATCAATAGCGTCTTCTGGTCCTCTACTCGGTCCAGTAACACGGGTATGTACGGCCTATACGTTACTACTACTGGTGTTAGTCCTCAGGATGGCAACGGTCGCCGCGTCGGGTACTCAGTCCGGTGCCTCCTCCGCACCGAGTGATCGCTGAACAAACTTTACAAAAATATCCACTTACGATATAATTAAATCATAAGCAATGATGCCTAGTACATCGTTGCTAAGGTTGAAGTTTTAGGATTACCGTTCGATTAGAACGGTAATTCTAAGTTTAAGACCCAACATTACGAGTCTTAAAATAAATTTAATCCTCATAACTTGTCTCACTTTCATTTATCAATATTAATTAACAAATAGGAAGCTTTCTCGACCTCAGAATTAACTAGGATTACTGTATTCAGCTTCCTCGCAATGTGTGGGCATAGCGGGTCCACCCAAGCTGAATAGAATCTTAAACATTAAACTACCCCAACCTGCACGCTATGTTAGCACAGGTGCAAAATAAAATCAACCCCCCACCTGTAAAATACGAAATCACCTCTGTTATTTTTGTACGACACCCGTACTATTAAAACGCACTTTTTTGATTTTTATTCAAAATCTATTTACAAAAAACAAAAAATAATGCTATAATTAAATTGCGAAATCATAATCAAAACTCATAAACGAGCTTTTAACGCGGCTACTTATGTGGTCATCTCGTTTATGAGTGACTATGGTTTCGCGACTAACATAAGTAGTCGCGTTTTTCGTTGTAGAAAGCGTGACTCACAATAATTATTAACAAAGTGAGGGATCATGCATACAAAATCACACAAAACAAATTTAATTATAGCAATATCAGTTTTGATTATTTCTACTGTTATATATAATATATGCAAAATTCCCCCCACTACTCACGCTGAAGAAGAAGCTTTGACAAATGGCGCCGACAAATCATTTACCGTAAGTTCTGACCGTACCATCACCGTTGCTATTTCTACCGAGTCTATTGACCTAGACCTTACGCCGTCTGCCGCTGGCGAGTTTGAAGCTAGCCCCAACCCTCTTACCATCACCGTCTCCACCAATAATCCCACGGGGTACAATCTCAATATGACTACCACTACTACTAATTTGACTCGGACGGCTTCCCTCTCTGGCCAAACTCCGGTCATAGCAACATTAAGTAGCAGTGGTAGTTTCACGGCCGATACTTTTGAAACTAACGCTTGGGGCTTTTCGCTAGACGGCACCAATTATCAGGCTGTCGCCCCATCCCGCCAAATTAACCAAACTATCAAAGAAAGCAACAATTCTGCCACCAATATCACCTTTGGCGTTAAGCTAAATAATGAGACTCCTAGTGGCGACTACAAAGCTACCCTCACCTTCATTGCTACTACTAATCCCCTTGAAGCGAGTTTTGATACCGCCTTTGACGCCGCCGGCAAAATCCAGGTCAGTTACAATGGCAATAGCTACTACAAAATGCAAGATATGAGTGGCTTCATCTGCAGCATGGTCGCCACCCCTACTGATACGACCTCTGCCGAATCTACCCAACTTATAGATACCCGCGACAACTCTGTCTACTGGGTAAGTAAGTTACTAGACAGCAACTGTTGGATGACTCAAAATCTAGACTTGAACCTAGATAGTAACGTCGCCCTCACCA
The DNA here is from genome assembly GCA_964535375.1 of uncultured Candidatus Saccharibacteria bacterium. GTDB lineage: Bacteria > Patescibacteriota > Saccharimonadia > Saccharimonadales > Saccharimonadaceae > Nanosyncoccus. The sequence goes on from CAZHTQ010000059.1 coordinate 3,872, forward strand.
ATGCTGATACTGACCTCCACTCCGTCACTTCTTGGACTCCACTTCGCTCCACCATAGATTCTACTAGCTACGGCAACATCACCACCTGTTCATCACAGTCGGATA
>CAZHTQ010000060.1:0-3935 GCA_964535375.1 uncultured Candidatus Saccharibacteria bacterium
AGTTTTGCGCGCAATCGTGGTGCCCATAGAGTGCCCGTCATCCTTAGATTCAAGATCCCAATAGGCAAAATCCGAAAACCCCATTTCTTCCAAAAATCCGGTAAGTTTTGGATTAGATACATCAGTACTTGTTGGGTAGCCGTCGTCTTTATTTTCGTAACCAGCCAATGCAAGCGCATACGATGCGGCACGAAGTTCCGGATGGTCGCCCGCCGAAGGTTCATTAAAGAACTCGTCGCTATACTCTACGGTACCAGTTTCGTCTAACGCATCATATACCGTTGCCCACGGATTATTGGGGTCTTCAATAAAACCATAATACGGATAAGTTACAGTTGTAGTCTCGTATTTGTTAGCATACACCTGCGCCAAACTCGCAAACGGAGAAGCTAGCAAGGTAAAAACACCAACTAGCAATGCTACAGTCTTCTGTTTAATATTTTTTATTTTTTGCACATAACCTCCTAATATGACCTTACTGATATACATTATATCACAATCCCGCTTATTTTTAAAAATTTTGTGTACTTTATTATTATGTGCGGCTCTTTTTATATCTCGTAGTACAGGTAATACTCTAGCGGTTGCCAAGCATTACAAAATATAGTATAATTATTAATGGAGTACATATGTCAAAGAAAATTAATCTTGAAACCACCGCAAAACAAGTCGAAAACATTTCAAACACAATTAATGTCATCATGCAAAATCGGCTTATTATCGCTATTTTCCTAATCGTAGATGGCATCACATTTATTATGAATCCTGGCAGTACCCTTAGCGAGATGGCGAAGAATATCATCCTACTTATGCTTTTTGCAGCTCTCACGATACTTATTACTAATCTTGCCGCCAAGCAAAAGAATCTTAAAGTCATCATTACCTCGGTTATAATTTTAGCGGTTGGCGGTTTTTTCTATTTCTATCCGGATCTTATTGCTGCATATATTCAGCTGCTTTTGTCTCTATTTATTATATATAATGGTGTATCTAGTATTGCAAAAGCCTTGCATATGAACAGGCTGTCTCGTTTTACCGCGGCAATCAAAGAAAAGCTTGATAAGAAACCAACAAAGCGTGCCCCGGCCACCGAAGATTTTAAAGAAGTTGACAACAGTATTGATCAGGGTCTTGAGGAACAAGCGGCCAAGCTTATTTCTCCCTTGCAAAATATCATCGGCAAGACCGATAAACGTTCCGTACTGTTTATTATAGTCAACGTACTATCGGTTATTTTGGGAATTATTCTGCTAGTCTTCCCAGATGTATCTATGGTTATATGGGGGCTCATCTTCCTCTACACCGGTGCCACCAATTTTCTTGTTGCCGCAAAAACAATCGACCTCGTAGGCAAGTTGAAGCGCGGCAAGCTCAAAGAGATTTTTCTTAAATAATCAGCCCGCCGATTAGCTTCCGTCTGCTATCGACCGCTTGCGTTTAGTTGTGGGTTTTTCCGTCTTTGCGAGCTTTGCTGCTTTGGGCACCTTTGCGGCACTACGGAGGCTACTTCGCCTTTGCTTTATCTTGCCGTCACGTGCCACCTGTTCCTCTATGCGTGCCGTAGTGGCGGTTGCTTTCTCTGTGTCACCAGTGGTTTCGTATATTGCAAGAATCTGCCGTAGTACTGCTACGCTCGGGTCTAGCTCGTATGCGTTTTCTAGCGCTTCTACCGCACGCTTATAGTTGCCCAGTTTCTCCTCCGCCTTGGCCAGAGCAATATACCGCGCCGGCACATCCCCCTCCATTTCAATCGCCTGCAAAAACGCCATTTCGGCTTTTTCATATGCTCCAGTTTCAAGATAAATCAACCCTGCGTTATGGATGGAAGCCGGATTATTGTCCAGCGACTGCGCGATCTCGAAACATTCTACCGCCTCGTCGTAACGCTGTCCCTTGGCATATAATATACCCAGCCGGTTGTATGCCACAGCATTTTTTTCGTCAAATTTCAAAATCGTAAGCAGCGCTTTTTCCGCCCGGAAAGGCTTGCGCTCTTTCATAGATGTTTGTGCTACTTGCCACAATTTTTTCATTTGCGCATCGTACTTGGGTGATTTCTTCTCTTCTTTTTCCGGTTTCATATCGAGCGGAAAGAAAAACGCTAAATATACTACAAAAACCAAAATCACAATTATTGCAATCATAGTATTATTCTATCACAAAAAAACCACTTGCGCAAAAAATAATTGTGCGATATAATAAAAGTGCAACAGTTAAATATATTTCAATAGCAACGCGATTTTTCGTAAAGTCGACGTGGTATTCAGTTTTGAATAGGCATCATTAGGGTGTTAGAACTGAATAGCACACGTTGCGAAAGGTATTTAACTGTTGCACCTAATGGTGCCTTTTCTTATCCTTGACCCTAGCGATAAGAAAGGCACCACAAGGTGCAATAATAATCATAAGCGAGGTCCCACATGAAAGGCATACATAAATATAAACTAACATTAATCCCGCTCAGCCTAGTTACTATAACTATGCTATCCGGGTATTTTTTATCCCACATCACCCTCGGTGCTAACGCTACTACTAGTGATGTTTCTCTCCACGTAGCAGACACCTGTACTATGAATGGTATTATTAATGAAGGTGATGAGCATACAGTAAGCCTTATCAATGGTCAAGAACGTACTGGTATAGGTATTACTAGACTCACTACACTATGTAATGATAATAATGGCTATGCTATATATGCTATTGGCTATTCTGGTACTACTAGTGATCCACATAATACTGCTGGTGAACTAGGCCGTACAGACCTTGTAGGTCTTACTACTGGCCTTACTATCTCCACCGCCGATTGGGCAGATCGTAATACTGGTGATAATGCAACAAAATCTATCTGGTCTATGTCACTCCAAGATAATAGTGAAGTCATCTCTACTATGAAACCAACTATAGAAAATGGTTTCTCTAACTACCTAGCCGTACCCACTACCTATACTAAAGTAGCCTCTTTCCCTGCCGCTACTGGTGCTACCCTTGCTACTGCTTCTATTGTTAATACTACTTACGCCGCCAAAGTAGCTGCTGTTCAATCTTCTGATACATATGTTGGCCAAGTCAAATACACCATGGTCCACCCAAGCTCTAACACCGCCACCGGCTTCACCTTTGATGATGCCTTCCAACTAGCCGGCAAATCTCGTGTAAGCGGCACCTCCTACTTCGCCATGCAAGACATGAATGCTGCGATATGTAATAAAGTCACCGAGCTAAACAACAACTTCCCAGAAACCCAACTGATAGACATACGCGATAATAATGTATATACTATCAAGAAAATCAATGGTGATTGTTGGATGACGCAGAATCTCCGCTTCCTTGGCAATACTGGTTCAGCTGCCAACCAGATGGTAATGACTTCTAACACGTCTAACGGTGCGAATACAACTCTAGATCTCTATAGCTTAGACTCATCTGATGCGGGGAACTTTGGTGCATATGCTAACCGTTGCGATTTTACTAACGGCTACAACAATGCCTGTGTCTATGATTCTGGTAGCGAAACGACTGGTGTTTGGTACAACTACTATGCCGCTTCTGCAGGGAACATCAGCACTAATAGCAATCAAACTGCGGTATCTGCCAGTGGTCCTAGCGTTTGTCCAGCAGGATGGCACTTACCAACTGGTGCGGCAGCGGATACTTCATCCGAATTCTACAAGATCTTCCAGAATACGACTACTGACTCTTGGGTAGCGGCGAACGATTACACCAATGCCTTTAAAGCTGTCACGGGCGGCAGCTACAGTAGTTCCCTCGGCAATACGGGCGGCGGGTACTGGTGGTCTGCTACGGCGAGCAGTGCCACGTATCGTTACGTCCTGAGCTACAATGGTAGTCAGTTCGGCAGCATTAACGGCGTCCGGTACATCGGGCTCTTCGTACGCTGTATCGCCGACAACTCCATGCAGACATTTGACTCTACC
>CAZHTQ010000061.1:0-3449 GCA_964535375.1 uncultured Candidatus Saccharibacteria bacterium
TCGGTCTCGCGGTCCGCTGTCTCGCTCGCACCGACCTCACCATAGAAGACGCCACATACCTCCAAGACGTCACCCCCGAAATGCGCCAAAACACTGCTGTCGGCACCACTACTACTGTCCTAGATAAGCGTGATAATGAAAAGTACACCATCGGCAAACTCGCCGACGGCCAAGTCTGGCTCCTCGACAACCTCCGCCTCGGTGGCGATACTGAAATCACCCTCACTCCCGCCGACACCAACATCGCCACGAACTTCACTCTCCCAGCTTCATCCACCGATAAGTTCTCCGATAATACGGCAGGCTGGACTACCCCTGGTATCAACACTTCACTGTCCAACACTATATCAACAAACGGTGTTTACCAAGGCGATATGGGCGTATTCTACAACTATTGCGCCGCCTCGGCTGGTACTATCTGTGCAGCTAATGGCTCTAATAATGATGATGCTTCATACGACATCTGCCCGAAGGGTTGGAGAATGCCCACTAGTGGCTCTAGCGGTGAGTATCAGGCTCTTTATACAGCATATAGCATTAACTATACAAACTTCCAAACGGCCTTGCGTACGCCGCTCTCTGGAAGCTTCTACGATGGGTCGGCCAACAGTCAGGGCAGCTACAGTTCCTTCTGGTCTTCTACTAGGGGCGATGGTCACAATATGTACTACCTGACCGTCTATGCTTCCGATGTGAATCCACAGAATGGCGGTTGGCGTTGCTACGGCAGCTCAGTACGTTGCGTCTTGAAATAGCAATCCAACAACTTCCGAGAACTCATTTCTCGGAAGTTTTTGCTATGAGAGTCAATTAAAAATACAAAATAAAATCAACCCCACCGGTAGCACCAGCCGTTAAGGCCTCTGGTCAACTAGCGTCTATGAAAAAAGCCACCGCTGCTGGTGGCTTTTATCCACGGGAAATCGACCAAAGTTACTTCCCGCCTGAGCTCATCATCTTTTCGCGCCATATCATGCGCTCGAGCTCCTCGCCAGGAGTGAGCGGATCTTCTTGTTTCTCGGGCTCCGGCTGGTCTTTCTTAGTACTCGCAAAATAGCGAGCACCAATCCGCGCCGCGATATAATTCGCCACCTCCAGCCGCGGCTGATGCCCGAGGATGTGTGAGCTTACGATTTCTTCAATCATTGAGCCTATTTGACCCTCAGTGGCATCCAGGCTGGTAACGACGGAATTCCGCGTGCGGTGGGTGCGAATCACAATAAGCGGCAACGCCCGGCGCTTAACATTGGGCTGTGTACCATCGTAAATCCGCACTTCGTCGGCACAAATCGTCATGCCGGCCATCCACAGCTCTTTGCGAACTTTTTCGTCCGCAAAGATGAGCGCTAGGTCGTTATCGGTCACTCGTGAGCGATTGACTACCCACCGCCGGGCAGTGTTTTGACCGATGACAATAAGCGGGCCGTTCTTGGCGCCAGCCCCCTTTTTCTCGGCAGTAAAACGCCGAGAAAACAGCCAAAGTAGTGTATCTAGGTCCATTTTCCCGTGGAATTGGTAACGTGCAATCCCACCCTGCAAAACTACGTTAAAGTAGTCCTCAATGCGGACGGAACGGGACATTTTTTATACCTCCCCAAAAAAATATTATATCCCTATCCATCCATTATAACACACTTATGTCTAAAAGTCAATATTTGCGTATTCCAGCAGAATATGCTATAATATATATATCTTCAAACAAGGGGGATTTTTCTATGGAAAATCAAGAGAAGCGTACTTTAACGTCAGAAGAACTGGAAACGAATTCCGCAAAAAGCCCGTCACGGAGCATACGCTTGGCGCTAATTTGCGCAATCGCAATTGTGATGCTTGCGTCTGGACTGTTTGGCACTTTTCTCGTAAAATACGAGAAGCTTAAAACCGAACTTAAAGTCGCAAACGTCCAGAATCAGCTCCTCGAAAGAAAGATTGAGTATTTTACCGAAATCGAGGATGCTCTCCCTAGCGAACAAATCGCCGCAATTAGCATAGCGAGCAGCTCGGATACTCCGCGCGAGCCCGAACCAGTCAAAGATTACCCAGAGCTCACCAAGACTTACAGATATGAGCATCTCGCAGACATTCCCGGGGTTGCCCCGCGCGACGAAATGCTATTGTGGATCAAGGTGGATCGACCTTGTCGCCGCTCTGCGGCCGGTACAGTGTTGGCTACATACACCCATCCGGCCATCAATACCAAAATCACCATTGCAGTGCCGGAGCTCGGCGAGCTTTCGGCGGATTGTGAGAAGTTCGGCTATGGTATTATTAGTGTCCTCGCTGAACGGCTAGACACTGGTGATGCTTCGCTTAAAGTTTTTGCCTTTAATCCCGTCGAAGAACCGTTTATCGAGATATGGGTCACAGGCTCCAGGCGGATTTACGCAAATATGGACGTTCAAGTGTGGTCCATGTCGTTCTATTCCAGTGAGCCGATTCCGGATGGAGACACATATTATCGCAGTTGTGGTGTCTCGCAGAGCGATTACAAGTTCTTTGGTGGCAGCAACAGTGGTAATGATGATTACTATTTCAATGCTTTTTCCGTCGTTCCAGCTGGCGAATCAGACGATTGGTGTAAACCACTGGAATGGTCCAGAGAAAGCGTTGAAAAATATCGCGACTATTGGGCGAAAAATTCGCAGTTTATCCTGGAACGCAGGTCATTCTTTAATGCTGACCGCAGCGAGTTTGATCTTATTTCGTATCTCAAAACCACCAATGTGGAGCTGAAAGATGTCAGCATTGGCAAGATTGAGATGTGGCGCCCAGGAGGTGACGAGTTGGTCATTATGCAAAACTCTGACTCGGAAAACGATTCCGCCAGAATCACTATTAACGGTAACACTATCGGCTATGTTTCGGGTTACTCTGCGCGCATCAACGGCCTGCCCACCAGAGTGACTTTGCCTAATGGCATAAAACTTACTTGCGAGCAGCTTCAAAGCATGCTTAAGTTTATTGAGAATCCATCCTAAACTTTTCTGACACAAAAATCCCCCTATCAAGGGGGATTTTTACTAGTTGGCTAGATTATTTGATAACCTTGGTGATAACACCAGAACCAACGGTCTTGCCACCTTCGCGGATAGCGAAGCGGTCTTGTTCGTTCATAGCGACTGGAGCAAGCAACTTCACCTTGAAGGTTACTTGGTCACCAGGCATGACGATTTCCTTGTCAGCTGGGAGCTCTACCTCACCGGTAACATCCGTAGTACGGAAGTAGAACTGTGGCTTGTAACCCTTGGAGAATGGAGTGTGGCGACCGCCTTCCTCTTTCTTCAAGATGTAAACCTGAGCCTCAAATTCGGTGTGTGGGGTGATAGAACCTGGCTTTGCGATCACTTGACCACGCTCAATTTGGTCACGCTCAATACCGCGGAGTAGAAGCCCAGCGTTATCGCCAGCTTGACCCTGATCGAGAGTCTTGTGGAAGGCCTCGATACCAG
>CAZHTQ010000062.1:0-3427 GCA_964535375.1 uncultured Candidatus Saccharibacteria bacterium
CGAAGAGAAAGGAAATCATATATGGCAGTTGATGTCGATATGAAAGCTCTGCTTGAAGCTGGTGCTCATTTTGGGCACAAAACAAGCCGTTGGCACCCAAAGATGGCGCCGTACATTCATTCTAAACGTCAGGATGCACAGATTATTAACCTAGAAAAGACTGTAGAAGGCCTAGAAGTAGCACTGCCTAAGATAACCGAGCTAGTGGCTGCTGGCAAAAAAGTACTTTTTGTAGGCACCAAGAAACAGATGAAAGATATCGTAAAGGCTGCTGCCGAGTCGGTAGAAATGCCATACGTAACCGTCCGCTGGGTAGGTGGTACGCTCACCAACGTGGAGACGGTTAATCGCCAGATCAAGAAGCTAAAAGACCTTGAACGTCGTATGGCTTCCGGCGAACTAGAGAATCGCTATTCTAAGCTAGAGGTGCAGAGATTCCAAGAGGAAATCGATCTCTTAAATGAGCGCTATGGCGGCATCAAGGAGATGACCGAGCAGCCAGCCGCGATTATCGTAGTAGATGCTGACGAAGATATGAATGCCATCCGCGAAGCCAACGGGCTAAATATCCCAGTAATCGCGCTCACCGATACCAATGTTGATCCAACCAATATTGACTACATCATCCCTTGCAACGATGACTCAATCAAAGCAACACAGCTACTGCTTGATTATTTTGTAGCAGCGATCAAAGAAGGCAAGAAATAGCCGTGAATAATACCCGATTTTGGCGAAAATTCACGCGAACAATTTATAGAATAAGGAGACAAAAATGGCTGAGATATCAGTAGAACAAATCAAGAAACTTAAAGAACTCTCTGGCGCAGGGCTTACCGACGCAAAGAAGGCGCTCGTAGAAGCTGACGGCGATTTTGATAAGGCGCTCGAGGCGATGCGCAAGAAAGGTCTGACCAAGGCCGAGAAGCGTGGCGATCGCGAAACCCGTGAAGGCTTAGTAGATGCTTATATTCATGATGGGCGCCTTGGCGCAATCGTAGAGGTCAACTGCGAAACTTCGTTCGTAGCTAAGACTGACGAGTTTAAGACTTTGGCGCACCAGATTGCGATGCAAGTAGCGTCTATGGCACCGCTCTATGTATCCGAAAATGATATCCCAGAAGACGTACGTGCAGCCAAAGTGGCCGAGCTCGAAACTAATTTCAAAGGCCCAGAGAATATGAAGGAGCAAATCTTGGCCGGGCAGGTGAAGAAAGCCTTTGCTGATAAGGTACTTATGAACCAACCATACATCTTGGATGATTCAAAGACCGTAGAGCAATTTATCAAGGAAGCGATTGCGAAAACTGGTGAAAATATCACCGTACGGCAGTTCAAGAGGATTGAGCTAGGGGTGACAGAGTAGTTTAAGCTTTCTTGCGCTTTGGGCTTTTCTTAAAAAGTCCAGCAAAGGTAAAATACAAAATATCTTTTATTTGTCTTGGTGAAAATCCGCAATGAAATAACCATAATGTCCTTTTCATTGCTTGGACTTTTCAGCCTGTAATTATTACAACGTAAGTCAAGAAAAAATGTCCTTATTCGCCCTACGGGCTGGGGGACATTTTTTCATTGTTAAGTTGTAATAATTACGCTGAAAAATCTGGTCTAAATCTCATTTATGCAATGAAAAGGACATTATGGTTATTAATTAAGTTAGCTGCGACAAATAAAAGATATTTTTATTTTTATCTGACTCTTATAGCAAAAACTTCCGAGAAACGAATTCTCGGAAGTTGTTGGATTGCTATCTACTCGGTGCGGAGGAGACAACGCACTGAGCCGCCGTCGCCACGGTGCCTGCCATCGTCGGGACCAACGCCGCTAGACCTAAAGCTCAGGTAGTAACTGCCGTCTGCCGAGTAGGTAGTACCAGACCAGTAGACGCCGCCGCGCCCGGCATCGTACAATGTAGTAGCGCCGCCAGTATAGATATCGCCGCCACGAACAAAGTATAGCGGAGCTGAGAAGAGTCCAGCGTCTAGAGCGCCACTAGCCGCACTGGAGTTGTAGATAGTATTAAGAGCATTGTACTTACCATTAGCTGGTAACTCCCAGCCGGCTGGGCATACAGAGTTAGTCAGTGTACCAGAAGTAATTGCTGAAGTATCATTAGCTGCTACTGCTGCACTCCAGTTGTACCAGTTACCTATCGCGCCGTGAGTACCATTATTCTCATATGAGGTTTGGCGGAAGTAAGTAGTAAGCGCCGTCACACCATCTTGCGCAGTATTTTTCGCACTATTTAGGAAGTTGCATCCAGTACTCCCAGTCACGTTATTACACACGCTAGACGCAAAGTACGTTCCACTCTGATACCACTCACCTGGGTCTACAGAATATGGATTATTACTGCTGTTCGCCCATTTGCCGGCGTTGACACCGTAGTTGATCTCACCATTGGCACCAGTTTTGTCGCGACCAGTAATAATGGTAGTGCCCGTAGATATTGGTGTCCAGGTGATTTCACCGGTAATACTATCTTGGCTATAGCCTTTATCGCTAGTATAAGGTTCGGAACCATAGGTAACCAGGTTGGTAGTAGTACTAGAAAGAGTGTCGCCAGTGATGTCAAAGTCTAGGTTTTGGGTCATCCAGACGTTACCATCGGCAAGCTTGGTTACCCAGTATTCCTTACCATCACGTACGTCGCGGAGTTGGAGGGATTCGTTGATGGCGAGGGCGGAGGCGTAGTCGGAAGAGAAGCTTTGCATGGTGTCGTCAAATAGACAGCGGACATATACACCGGCTGCCCGGCTAGCATAATCATAGATCGCCATTTGATTTGTATCGCTATTATATAGTAACCCATACGTACTAGTTTTTGATGATGGAGTAGCGGAAAACCAATAACCAATTTTTTCGGCCTGCGTTACTCCACTCATATCTTGATACCCGCCACTTGTAGGGGCATATTGATCAACATAATCAACTATTTCGCTAAAATCATCTTTAGCTGGAAGATTCCAACCCTTAGGGCAAATATCATGAACCGAGATGCCTTGATTGTCTTCACCGCTTATAGACATAGCTGTTGCCGCAGAATAGTTATACCAAACGCCATAATCATCCGACCTCCTAATGCATGCATTGTTGTATGCGTATGGAGGAGTACATTCCGTACTGCCGTAATCATAATAATCCATAGTTGTGTTTTCCAACACATTTGAATCTTCCGTAGTAAATATAGTACCAATAAATGCCAGGTTTTTCGTCATCCAGTATTTGCCATCAGCGAGTTTGGCTATCGTATATTCTTTGTTGTCACGCCTATCATATAGTACCGTGGTGTCACCCACACTAGGCATAGCAGCAGCAAGAGAGCTAGGAGTAGCATCTTGCATATAGTAGAGATTGGGGGCGACATTGGTAACGGCAAGGAAGTCTATATTGATAGAATAATCGCCGGAGGGGGTTTCGTTGCTTAACT
>CAZHTQ010000063.1:0-3352 GCA_964535375.1 uncultured Candidatus Saccharibacteria bacterium
GATATGCTAAGGTAGAAGCGTGGGGCTGCAGTTTAATAGCTAGAGTGGCAAGAAGAAAGGAGGGTTATGAAAAGGAAAAATTTTGAGTTAAGTTTCCTCTTTGGTCTACTTAAAATCAAAAAAACTTCTCGGAAACAATCCGAGAAGAACAAATAACCTAATTTAATTCTACCACCCCCAAGCCAAAAATACAAGACCCTTTTCGGGTTTCTTGTCGCCCATTAGGGTCAGCAGTCCCACACCATGGCGCTATCTACGCTATGCAACACTTAATGTATATCTATAAATACCATCTTGTCATTTTCCGCAATCTGTGCTATAATGTACCTAATATGGCTATTAAAGTTACTAGAAAAGATCAAGGCGAAGCCAACGAGAATATCATTCGTCGTTTCAATCGCAAAGTCCTTCAGAGCGGCATCATGCCTTTGAAGAAGTCGCAAATGCGTTTTTCTAAGCCTATTTCCAAGCGTGAGCGCCGCATGAAAGCAATCATTCGCGAAGCCCGCAAGGCAGAGAAGACAGAGCGCATCAAGCTCGGACTAAAATAACAAATACCCCCTGTTTACAGGGGATATTTTTATGATATAATATAGGTATGATTATTTTATTTGGACTAGCTGGCTCCGGCAAGGGCACACAAAGCAAGGCTCTCTCCGAGATTTACGGTTGGCGCTGGATTTCTACTGGCGAGTTAATTCGTGCAAATGGCAATTTCAATCACATTATAGCTGACGGCAATATGATTTCCGACGAAGACGTTACAAGCCTCCTCGCAAGAGAACTCGACAAGACCGATGCCGAGGGTTACGACGTGATTTTGGATGGTTATCCGCGCACTAAGGCTCAGGCCGAGTGGCTCGCGAGCAGGGAAGGCGACAAACTTTACGGTGCCATCATTCTAGACGTATCTAAAGAAGAACTTTATAACCGCCTCTATATGCGCGCCGGTCTAGACGGTCGTGTTGACGATCAAGAAAAATCCTCTATCGAGCGCCGCTTCGCGCTTTATGAAGAAAATATCGCCGCCATTTTGCCAGTTCTCGAAGCTCGCGGTATCCCAGTAGTCCATGTAGATGGTACCGGCGACCCAGGCGAAGTTACCGACCGCCTTTGCGCCGTCGTCGAAACTATGGATCCGGGCGCCATCGAGCAGCAAGACGACGTCAACGGCGAAGAAATCGAAAAAAGCTACGGAGAATAGTGTATTACATTGTAATACAAAAGGATAATTATGCTAAATATTAATAATACTAGTGAGGCAAAGCTTCAAGAAAAAATCACCGCTATGCGCGAGGGTGGCAAAATCCTAGGCAATCTACTTAGGGATCTTAAAGCTTACGTGAAGCCGGGTATGACCGGCATTGAGATTGACGCTTGGGTTCGTAAAGAAATTGAAGCCCGTGGCGCCATCGTTGCCTACGATTTACTCGAAGAAAAATTCCCCGGCGCTATTTGCATCTCGGTAAATGACCAGCTTGTCCACGGCGCGCCAAGCCCCGAGCCACTAGAAGTCGGCGACAAGGTCAGCTTTGATCTTGTGATCAAGTACAAGGGCTATTTTACCGACGCTGCCTTTACTATGCTTGTGGGTGGCGAGGGCTCACCTGCTGTTAAAAAGATGATTAGTGTCACCGAGTCGTCTTTGTATGAGGGCATCGAACAGGTGCGCCCCGGTGCCGCCATCGGTACCATCGGTGCCGCCGTAGAAAAGGTCCTAAGAAAAGGCCACCTCGGCGTCACCGAGAATTACGTCGGCCACGGCATCGACGTCAAAATGCACGACTCTCCCGAGGTCCCGAATTACGGCAAAAAAGGCCACGGCTACAAACTTGTCGAGGGCGACACCATCTGCATCGAGCCTATGTCTTGTCTTGGCAAGCCCGCCAATTACGTTGACAAATCCGACCACTGGTCCGTCAAAATGAAAGACGGTTCCATCGGCTGTCACTGCGAACATACTATTCTCGTCACCAAAGACGGCTACGAGATTTTGACATTACCAGACTAAATGTGCTACAATAAAAATATGGATAACGATAAACGTTTTGTTACAGGTCTTGATGTCGGCACTGAGAATATCCGCGCTGTAATTGCCACAGTTGACAAAGACGGTGGCATTGCTGTAGTTGGCTTCAACGAGGGCAAATCCGCCGGTATGCGCAAGGGCGTCCCGGCCAATCTTACCGGCCCAGCGAGTAGTATCGATAAAATGCTTGGTGAAGCCGAGCGTATGGGCGGTTACGAAGTGCGTAGTGCCTATGTTTCTATCAATGGTTCTCAAGTTTTGTCAACTAAAACCGAAGGTATGATTGCTGTCGGTACCGTAGAACACGAGATTAACGAAGAAGATCTTTCCCGCGTTGAAGGCGTTGCCGTATCTGGGCGCATTCCGGCCAATCGTGACGTTCTAGATGTTGTCCCTCTCGAATACGCCCTTGATGGCCAAGGCGGCATCAAAGATCCCTACGGTATGTCTGGTGCTCGCCTCGAGCTTCGCGCCAATGTTATTTCTGCCCTTACGCCTAATTGCGACAATCTAAAGAAAGCCACTCTCGCCGCCGATGTTAAGGCGGAGCGTCTTGTGCCGGCAGTAGTAGCCAGCGCCCGCGCCGTCCTTACCGATCGCCAAAAAGAAAACGGCGTTGCCGTGATTGATATGGGCGCCGCCACTACCTCTGTTGCTGTGTATGAGGAAGGCGATCTGCAATACGTCGGTGTCGTCCCCGCCGGTTCCAATAATGTTACCAACGACCTCGCTATTGTTCTCGCCATTGACCCCGATATGGCCGAGCAAATCAAAACCCGCTTTGTTACGGCCGATTTTGGCACCGCGAAATCCCCAGTTATTAAAGTCGGCAAAGAGGGCAAGACCGAGCGCGCTTTCGACCGCAAAGAAGTAGAAGAAGTTGTCGAGGCTCGCCTCGCCGAAATCTTCGAAGAAATCCGCAAGAAGCTAAAAGCCGCCCACTATGACCAACGTTTACCAGAGGGTATTGTACTTACTGGTGGCGGTGCCAAAATGCGCGATATTGATTTATTCGCCAAGAAATGCCTAGAGGCCGCCGTCAAGATCGGTGTACCTCAAGGTCTTGGTGGCGTTTCCGAATCTATTGAAAAGCCAGAGTTTGCCACTGCCGTAGGGCTAGCGCTTCTCGCTGCTGAACACGCCTCGCTCCCACCCGCAAAATCCACCAAGTCTCTCAAATTCAAAAAACCAGCTCTTCCCAAGGTTAATTTCTTAAAGAAACTATTTTCCAAATTTTAGTCTTGAAAAAATCCAGTTTTAGGTGTATATTAGAGATAGTATAAAGCGAGGAATTATTATGCCAGAAATTAAACCGACAGAGGT
>CAZHTQ010000064.1:0-3122 GCA_964535375.1 uncultured Candidatus Saccharibacteria bacterium
AATGGTCTAATTGGTTAATGAGCTTGTTTTAATGACAATTATTCAACAACGCCATGCATCGCAAAAAGGCTTGATTTCTGGAAAAATGTTTGGTATAATATGTGTAAGGTCTCGTAGTATAACGGTTAGTACATCGGGTTTTCATCCCGACAACGCGGGTTCGACTCCCGCCGAGATCACCAGATACCCGTAAAGGGTATTTTTTGTAGGGGAGTCGAATCTAAAGGTGCGATTTTATGATGTCGCTAGAACCTAAGACAAAAGTGCCTGATTATTGACGACCCTGCTGGCGAAACCGGCGAGAAGACAGAATAAATAACAGAGGTAAGCTTGACTAAATGAGCGAAGTGTGCTATAATTAAGATAGTTACGTTACGGTTGTAAAGTAATGATATTTTAAAAAAAGGAGTGGGGGAATATATGTTTAGCTCTGTATCAGAAATGATAACCTGGCTGGTTATCGGTTGGGCTATTTGGCCCGGTTCGTTTTTTCTGGTAGCGTTAATAGGAGAATCAAGAGTACCGTCGCTTTGGAAAAATCAATCCAAGGCTTTCTTCCCGGGGGATTTAACTCTTCCGGTGATGTGGATAGTGATGCTCAGGTTAAATTTCGGCGAGAATATGCTTATCGGACCACTAACTTTAATTATAAGTCTTATTGCGTTAATTATCGTTGAATTCGTTATCTTTTATGTAATGGATAGAGTGGCGACAGAAGACCAAAAAAACTATCCAGATAGGTCTGAGGATAGTCCTACAAAGATTTATCACGATCTGATTGGGTACTATATATTCCCAATGAGTATAGCTCCGCACTGTATTTTCTATGTAGCTAGCCTTGTAGAAAATCGTGTGTGGCCGTCGTGGTCTTTGTTATGGGTTATTGTGCCGCTCGTATTTTACGTTTTTTGCGTAATATACGATATGCGCAAAGGCTTTACCACCGAAGACCTCGAGGCGCGTCATCCATCAGATTGGAAGCCAGTTTGGGAGACATCGGCGGCGGTTCGGAATGCGATAGTAACGATCCGGAAGGCGCTTAACCTGAAGGCGATTGTTAAGGAAAACCCAAACATGCTAGTAGCGATTAGCTTATTTGCTTTCATTATAGGCACGGTGATTATGACTATGATGGGCGTAATCGGATAGCACCTTAGAAGCTCGGCAAACGCCGGGCTTCTTTTCTTTTTCAATTACAAACATTTTTTACCCTCCCTAAAAATGAAATTTGAAAAGAAAACGCACCAGGTACCCGTAAAGGGTATTTTTTGTGATATTAATATGCGCAAGAGTAGAAATAATCGACACGGTAGTCGGTGCGGCCAAAGGGGGCGACAGGGGTGATGCGGACGTAGGTGCGGTCGAGATCGCAGTATTCGGAAAGGGTGGGTTTGTCGCTAATGTGGCGCTCGTTGTCAAAATAGAGAAGCTGTTTTAAGGTGACAGCAGTGAAGCCCTTTTCGGAATACTTGGTGAGGATGTCGGTGCGGGACTCGCCAGAGGTGTTATAACGGCCGACTTCGTCATAGAAGTAGTTTTCGTAATAATCGGCAGTGAGTGACTCAATGGTGCTGGTAACGGTGCGCTCGGGGGTGGTGAGGCGCGAAACAATAACCGCGATGATGACAGCCGCCATGGCGAGGGCAATGACGATGAGAATAGTGCGCTTGGAAAAAGCAAACATCCTGCGGGAACGGTCGCGTGCGGCGGCGGGGCCGGAGGATTTGACGCTGGGGCGTCGAGCGTGGATGCTCTTAGAAGATGGTTTGGCGGATTTACGAGTAGCCATAACTATATTTTACCATAAAAGGAACGATTTGTGATATAATTGTGAGTGAAAAAGAAAGAGGAATATGAGTAAATTATTTAAGAGAACTAAAATATTAGCGACGATAGGGCCGTCGACGATGACGCCAGAGATGGTAGAAGAAGTGATAATGGCAGGTGCAAATGGATGTAGACTGAATTGTTCGCATGGTACGAACGAGGAGCGACACGAGCAGATCAAATGGATACGTGCGGCCGCAGAAAAGAAGGGGCGAAGCGTGGCGATATTGTGGGATTTGCAGGGGCCAAAAATACGACTGGGAGTGATACGGGATAATCATTTGGATCTTAAAAAAGATGATGAGGTAGTGCTTGAGGCGGACCCGAGATACGAGCATGATGGGGGGCTTACGATACCGGTACAGTATAATTTGGCAGAAAAATGCCGGGTGGGGGAGCCGCTGTCGATGTTTGATGGAAAAATCCGGGCGGAAGTAACAGAGATTGTGAGCGATACGGCGATAAGAGTACGTGTATTAAACGACGGATTTGTGATGTCGAAAAAAGGGCTGAATTTGCCAGATACGGATTTTGGTGGGGATATTTTGACGCCGAAAGATTTGGCGGATATTGAATATGGGGCGGGGGAAGACATAGACTATGTGTCGCTGTCTTTTGTGCAGAGCGCGGAAGATATCGTGAAACTCAAACAGCTACTGCTGGCATATGGATCAACGGCAAAAGTGGTAGCGAAGATTGAGACGAAAAAGGCGATTAGTAGCGACGAGCATTTGGAAGCGATAGTAAAAGCGGCGGATGGCGTAATGGTGGCGCGCGGTGACATGGCGAGTGAAGTGGGGGCAGAAGTGGTGCCGATAGTGCAACGCAGGCTGATAGCGCTGTGTCGTAGATATGGGAAATTTGCGATAGTGGCAACGCAGATGATGTCGTCGATGGTGGATGCGTCGGAACCAACGCGCGCAGAGGTGAGTGACGTAGCGACGGCGGTGGTGCAGGGGGCAGACGTAGTGATGTTGTCGGACGAAACGGCAAATGGTAAGTATCCGATTGAAACAATACAGGCGATGAAAAAAGTGATACTTTATACTCAGAACCATTCTAGGCTGATGCCGCTTATTAGGGTGGATGGTAATGAAATGAACGATGCGATATCTAATGCGGCAGCAAGATTGGCGGAAAAAATAGAGGCGGATGTGATAATTTGCCAGACGGCGTCGGGGGCGACGGCTTTTGCGATGGCGGCAGAAAGACCAAATTTGCCGATAATTTCGGTGACGCCTAATGCGCGCGTGGCGAATCAATTGGCTTTGCTGTATGCTAATTCGGCTTTTGTG
>CAZHTQ010000065.1:0-2848 GCA_964535375.1 uncultured Candidatus Saccharibacteria bacterium
CAAGGTAGCGTGTCTACCAATTCCACCACAGGCGCATATATATATTATACCACAATTTTCATTTTTTGGTGATTTTTTACAAAAATTGATATAGTGTGTTATAATAAAGTAAGTAAAAGGAGGTAAATGAATAAATTAGTTTCACGAATTTTAGGCTTCGGTGCATTACTGGCGGTAGGTTCCACATTATTCTTGAATAGCCCAGTCATGGCGGAAGGAGAGTCCGAAGCAGAGCAAATCATGGCGGCAGCAACCAGCATTAGCATAAGCCCAGTTAGTAAGATTTTGCAGCTTTTGCCTAGTACGGTTTATGAAGACACTTTTAAGGTGACCAATAATGGTTCTGGCGTGATGGATTTTGAGGTATATGCTTCGCCATACTCATACACGTATTCTGAGGACGACGATGAATACAAACTTGGTTTTAGCAACGAAAATACCTTTACGCAGATTACTCGCTGGATCACATTTGCTGACAAAGATGGAAATTATGTAGAAAAGGCACGTTATCAGGCACAGCCGGGCGAAAGCGTGGAAATATCCTATCGCATCTCAACACCATCTAGCATCCCGGGTGGCGGGCAATATGCAGTGCTTTTTGCACACACTTTGTCAAATAGTACCACGGCGTCTGGTATTAAGACGGAGGCTAGCCCAGGGCTTGTGGTATATGGGCGCTCCAATGGGCAGACTGTAACACAGTCCGAGATCCGCGACCTCAAGATTAGTCAATCACTTGAGGTGGATGGTACCACTAAGCCACTGGTGAATGCAAGCGCTAAGGTTAAAAATACCGGTAACGTAGATTTTATGGCGCAAGGCAAGCTTAAAGTAGAAGGTATTTTTGGGCGTAGTTATTATGAAACCGATAGCACTAGCGGGCGTATATCGGTGATTCCGGAAACCGAGCTTACCGTAGCAGACACTTGGGAAAATACACCGTACTTTGGTTTGTTTAAGGCAACATGGACGGTGTCGGCTGCTGGTAATACAGAATCTATCTCACAATTAATACTAATTATGCCAGCTCCGGTGTTAGTTGCAATAATTTTGCTATTGACAATTATAATCATATGGATTATAATCTTTATTAGGAAGCGTAAGGAACGCCGATCTAGATTCATGATATAGGTTGGCACCCGGTGGAGCGGGTTCTTACAAAGCCAAAATAAAAACATAAAATAAAAAGTAGAGTAAAGAGTATGAAAAGAGTACAAAAAAATATTCTTGGGCTCTCTGGACTAGCATTAGTCGCGGGAATGACTGCGTGTGCCGTGATGTTGCCTAGTCCTGAGGTCTCGGCAACTACAAACAGCGTAACCGATACTTTGGTAGTACGTGTAGTTGAAGATAAACCAACTATGCATCTCACTACAACTGCGGGCGAGGTAGTGTACAATCCAAATTATCCATACCACATAGATTATATCTATGCCAAAAGCGCTAAGGTAACAATCACCTATACAAATGCAGATGGGGAAACGTACGAGAAAGAGATTTATAATAACCCAGATGCAGATTACAATTTCACCGAAGAGGACCTTGACGCTGTCGTAACTTCGATAGAATTTGAGGATGGCGTGTTTGGTGGATATGGTGATTACAAATTGACAGCAGAAGCTATTGCACTTGACGGAACTCCTTACGAGGACTACCTTACGTTTAAGTACATTCCGGTATCTGGTATCATTACTACCGATAGCAAAGATGAGTACACGGTAAAAGTGACAAATATCGACCAGACCGTAGCAAGGGTGCAAGTGCGACTAAAAGACCTTACTACCGTAGTAGGCAATGCGACCATCGCAGAGCTCAATAATAACGGCATGCTAGTGCCTCTCGATCAGAATTTGCTAGGCGAAAATGGCTGCCAAGATGAGTTATATCTGTATGCCTACGATGATGAGGGGAATTTGCTATACAGCATTCCTTACAAAATGACAACCGTATGCCCAGAGGTGCCAGATACTGGTGCGCCAGATACTGGTGGCTTATTCCAAAATCTTAATATCGCCAAGGAAGATTACTTAATAACTGGTCTTATCGTATTCTTTATCTTAGGTATAGTAGGATTTGGCGTAGTAGCACGCGGCAAGCGTACCACTACAAATAGCAAAAAGCGCCGCTAAAACTCTTGGGATTGCTGGCTCAGATTCATGAGCTGGGTCAGCAAAACCACAAGGTCTAGTAAACTAGACCAGGGGGACCTTAAACGGGTAATTGTTTGTTTGAAAGTTTGGTTAGAAGTGTGACTGCCGATAAACTGCGAGGGTAGCTACACTAAAAAATGAACCGGAGTTGTTGACCGGTTCATTTTTGCATTGTGCTAAGATTATTTCTCGAGCTTTGCTTCTTCTTTCTTGGCCTTTTTCTCGGCTTCTTTGGCGGCTTTCTTAGCCTTGCCTTCTAGAGCAGCCTTCAGAGCCTCAGCTTTGGCAGCGCGAGCCTTGAAGCGATCAACGCGACCCTCGGTATCGATAATCTTTTCTTCGCCAGTGAAGAATGGGTGCGAAGCAGAGGAGATCTGCACCTTAACTAGTGGATATTCGTTGCCATCTTCCCATTTGATGGTTTCGGTGGATACCGCGGTGGATTTGGTCAAAAACGAAAAGTTTGCAGCTTCGTCCATAAACACGACATCACGATAATCTTTGGGGTGTAATTCTGTTTTACTCATAATTACCTATAATTGTATCACACCTTGACTAAAAAGTAAAGCCGTGCTATAATGGAATTATATATTAATTAACGAAACAACCCCTAAGGGATTTCCTGATGCGAGGAGTTTAGGGGCGAAGAGAAAGGAAATCATATATGGCAGTTGATGTCGATATGAAAGCTCTGCTTG
>CAZHTQ010000066.1:0-2625 GCA_964535375.1 uncultured Candidatus Saccharibacteria bacterium
ATGCTCAGCCAAGGCGCCTACGTTCTCCGTGCCATCGTCAACGAAGTCCCGCTCACCGCCACCGATATTGCCACCAACCTCGGTGTTGACGAGTCTAGTGCCCGCATGCTCTATGCCCTCCACGCCAGCAAGAGTGGTCGTGGCACCGCCGGCATGTCGTTAAAAAATGTCGTCTATTTCCTCAAAAACTACGTCATGAATTCCAAATTTGCTTCTCGCCTCGATGCCGACCAGCAATCCAAGATCAACGCCCTAGCCACTATTCTAGATGAGGCCGATACCACGCAATCCGGCGCTGGTCTATACAATCTCATTTCGCCTCTCTCAAATGACATTTCCAAAAACAAACTAGATATTGCCCTTATCTATCATGGTGCCACCTACGCTCTCCCAGATGATTACAAAATGACCGTCGAACAAGTCGTCAATTTCCTAAACGATACCGTTATTAAAGACGAGCGCATGGGTGACATTATCACCGACGACACTCGCTTAAAAGCCGACGACGCCAAAAATAATATCGCCGATGCCAAGAGTCAAATGCTAGGCGAAAATTACGGTCGTATCGTTATCCGCACCAAACTCTCTGCCGAGGGTGAGCAAACTTTCGATTTCATAAGTCACGTTCATGATGAGATATCTGCCGCCGAGTTTACCAAGCCTACTTTTGTAGTTGGCAACTCTGCCATGGCTTACGAAATGTCTCAAACTTTCCCCAGCGAAAGCCTCATGATTACTATCGTTACCGCCATCGCGATTTATATTGTAGTCGCCATCTCGTTCAAATCGTGGTCTATCCCGCTCATTCTCGTGCTTGTCATCCAAACCGCAGTCTGGGTCACCATGGCCATCACCGGCATGACCGACGGCAACATCTACTTCTTGTCGCTCATTATCGTTCAGTCGCTTCTCATGGGTGCCACTATTGACTACGCCATCATGTACACCGAGCAATACGTCGCCGCCCGTAACCGCGGTGTTAAGTTGCACGAGGCTGTCATCCTCGCTTACAACAAATCCATCCAGGCTATCCTCACCTCCGCAGGCGTCCTCACCATCGTTACCGCCATCGTTGGTAACCTCGCCGGTGGCATCGCCGCCAAGATTTGCCGCACCATCTCCGATGGCACCTTCTTCTCGACTTTGCTCGTGCTGTTAGTCCTTCCAGCTCTCATCGCCGCCTGCGACCGCATCATCATCAAAAAATCCCAAACCTCCACAACGCCCAAATCTACCAAGTCTGCCAAGTCTGCCAAGTCTACTAAGTCTGCCAAGTCCGCCAAATAGCCAGCCTGCGCCTCGCGTGCTATAATATATATAGTATGTTAGGCACCGGCGAATCTACCATCTATGCTATTTTATTCTGTATCTTTATGTTTATTATGGGCGCCGGGCTCGGTTCGTTCTTGTGCTGTCAGGCTCGCCGCCTCCGTCGCAGGGAATTACACAAACCCTCGCTCGGCTCCCGCTCGGTCTGTTTGCATTGCCGTCATCAACTCAGGTGGTACGATAATATCCCACTTTTCTCCTGGGTTTACAGCCGCGGTCGTTGTCGGTACTGCCATTTTTTCTTTGGCTGGGCAGAGTTCTTGTCTGAAATTGCCGGCGCCATCACTTTTCTTTCTCTCGCCTTACTTTTTATTCGCCCCAGCTTCACCCCTCTTATCGCCGAGCCTTTTATGAGCCTCTCACTTTTCGGCATAAATCCCGTCACCAACTTCCCGGCCTACCATCCGCTTACCTGGGTTATTTTTGTTCTTACCATTATTCTTATACTCGCGCTCCTTTTTCTCGCCATCTACGATGGCCTGTACGGTGAATTGCCAGTAGCACTATTGACTTTTGCTGCTATTTGTGCTATTATTGTAGTAATCCTACGCATATGGAGTTATTTTCTAATTTCTCCCACTACGCATAGCCTAGCCGATCTTATTCTGCCACCACTTGTCGGTGCGCTTATTCTCGGCGGGCTTTATCTCACACTCTATCTTGTTTCGCATGGCCGCTGGGTTGGCGACGGTGACTGGTACCTTGCCGCCATCATCGGGCTTGTTCTTGGTTCGCCCTTCGCCGCACTCGTCGCTCTACTCCTCTCCAATCTATCCGCCACCCTCATCATGGCGCCCGCCACCATGAAGCGCAAAACTCGCCGTATCCACTTCGGCCCCTTTCTCGTTCTTGGCTTCCTCCTCACATCCCTCCTCCTTGCTTAGAACAATTTTTAAAAAACGCTTGCCAAACGCATATAACTAATGCTATAATAATAATGCGACGTCCATCATTTTGAAATATAAATGATTGTACGAAAAATGGAATATGAAAACGGCATCATTAGGGTCCGTTGTGTATTCGATTTTTCGTACAGCACAATAAAAGGACGTCGCACCTAATGGTGCCGTTTTTATATGGCCGGCACCATACAATATAAATAATAAGAGAGGAAAGGTGCTCCATGAATGTCATACAAAAATCAAAAATCATATCAGTATTATCAACTTTAATCTTTTCTATTACTACATATCATATCTGTCGTATTCCTATCTCTGCTCACGCCGAAATTTCCAAAGATAGTTCAGCCGCATTTAGTATTAATGACGAAACTTATCTCAATCTTACACTTTCTTC
>CAZHTQ010000067.1:0-2486 GCA_964535375.1 uncultured Candidatus Saccharibacteria bacterium
GTTCGGCCGCGAAACCGATCAGAGGCTAGCACTACGCCGTGGGCTTATGTGCTCTCTGATTAAATATCAAACTATTACAACTACACTGGCACGTGCGAAGGAGATTCGTCGCGACTTAGAAAAGCTTATTACTTTGGCTCGAAAGGGTACGCTCGCGTCTCGTCGTTTGGTGATTGCTAGACTTGATGATATCGAGTGTGGTGATCTTTTAGTGGACGTGATTGTGCCACAAATTAAGCGTGATTCTGGTTATCTAAGAATTGAACATGCTGGGTATCGCCGTGGTGATAACTCGGAGATGGGTACAATTTCGTTTGTGGACGAGATCTCGTTTGATGAGCCAGCCAGTGATGACAAGGCCGATAAAAAATCGGCTAAGAAGGAGGACAAGTAATGAAAACTTATTCTCAAAAATCCGCAGAAATCAAGCGCGACTGGTGGGTAATTGATGCTGCAAGTATGCCACTAGGTAAACTTGCGGTAGTAATTGCTGATAAGCTGATGGGTAAAAGCAAAGTAACTTACACTCCACATATCGATAATGGCGATTATGTAGTGGTAGTAAATGCTAAGAATATCCAGGTGACTGGCAATAAGATGGTAGATAAGATGTACTATCGTCATAGCGGATTCCCAGGTGGTCTTACAGAACTTAAGCTTGAAGAAGTAATTGAAAAGAACCCGGCTGTGGCTATAAATGCAGCAGTAAAGGGAATGCTTCCTAAGAATAAATTGGCTGCTGATAGGCTAGCGCGTCTTCGTATATTCGATGGCGCAGAACATGCTCATGCAGCACAAAACCCAAAGGAGATTAAATAATGGCAGACGCAAAGAAATATATATACGGGCTAGGGCGTCGCAAGTCTGCGACCGCAACGGCTAGGTTGTATGCCGGTAAAGGTGATATCACCATTAACGGTAAGCCTGCTCTAGAATATCTCTCTGGGAACAAGACCTACATGGCAGAGGTGACAGACCCACTAGCACTTGCTCAAAAGCAGAAAGATTACGACATCACTATCTTGGTGAAAGGTGGTGGTCTTGCTGGGCAGGTAGATGCGATTAAACTCGCTATCTCGAAGGCTTTGGTGCTCGAAGCGCCAGATCTTCGCCCAGTACTTAAGAAGGCTGGTTTTACTTCACGCGATCCACGCGAAAAGGAACGCAAAAAGTACGGGCTTCGTTCGGCTCGCAAGAAAGAGCAATTCAGCAAACGTTAAAAATAATCCCCTTTACGGGGATTATTTTTTATGATATAATATATGGAGAATAGGGGGAGCACATTGAAAGGAGTGATTTGTTTGGGTGTGTTTCAGGGTGCCTGTACTAGAATCTGGGAGGGATATAAAATATATGCCCTTACGGCAATGGTACAGCGAAATGAATTTCACCTGGTAGGCGTAGCGGATAATCTTTCCGACATCCTGTCGGGACTCAGCAATGCAGATGGTTTGCAGGTGGCGGATATGTTTGCGCTTAGGGGTGAATCGGTGTTAGAGCATCAGGCTAAAGTGGCATGGCTCGCGGCGGCGTTTCACAACAATTTTACTGGGTATTTCTTTGACAATACCGATGGACCTATGAACGCGCGAAATTTCAACTATCTGATACCTGTGATGGTGGGGCTTTGTCATGATGTGGGCAAGCTTGCAACTGGTGGTGTTCCTGATGGTGATAATCCGGAGCATGGCACCAAGGATGTGGCGGAGTTTGAGACTTATCTTACTATGCTGAAATCCTTTATGGGTGATGAGTGGTATGAGTTTCGGAAGGTGTACCGTGAGTTTCAGGACAAGAGCAGTGCGCTGGGGCAGGCAATTTACGCCTTGGATAAGGTGGAAGAGGTGCTCATAAACTTACTACTCGAAAGCTATGGTAAGTGTGGAACCCTCGAAGCGAAGCCGACGATAACTGGTTCTGACAAGTATTATATGGAGCAGGCTGGGTCGGATAAGCCGGCGGATTGTTTGGACGCACGCATGTGCTCGTCTATTCGCGAGTTTCCGAACCATATCTTGAAGCCAGTGACAGAACTGTTGCACGTGGCGTTTTGCGACGTGCGCGGTGAGGTGCCAGACTGGCTGGCGAAAGACATCTTGCCATTTGAAGCAGGAAACTAGAACAAATCCCTCTATTCAAATCCCCCAAGAGTTGCTTGGGGGATTTTTTTGTAGGTTTGCGGTGGGTGAGAGCTTTAGGGTTTAGATAAAAAGCCCAGAGTGAACCTTGGGTAATGGTGGGGCAAAATTCACCAGGTTTTATTGGCCTACAAAGAAGATTTATGTTAAAAAAATGTTATAATATAGGAATATGATAGATGAAATGATTAACTATCGATACGATGACAAAACAAAACAAGCAAAGTTGTTGACAAAAGATCAAGTACTTGCCTCTGGTAACCCTAGGGAAATGTTTCTATATTTATTGTATATAAATGCTAAAGAACTTGATTCGATAGGGGAGGCAATCTTATCTACTGGCAATAT
>CAZHTQ010000068.1:0-2309 GCA_964535375.1 uncultured Candidatus Saccharibacteria bacterium
ATGTTCTTTCGAGGCATTCCGCGACTAACGAGGAGCGGGTTAGCGAAGTTCCGCCCGTAACGACGGGCCGGAACGAGCGTGCCGAGAAAGAATCATCATCTGAGCCTCACTATTTTTTGAATCGCCTTGTCTTGATTGACGGCAAGTCGGTTTTTTACCGCGGCTACTACGCCATGCCTGCCCTCAGCCTCTCTGATGGCACCCCTACCGGCGGCGTTTATGGCTTCGCCGCCATCGCCATGGAAATCGTCAAGAAGTTAAACCCCACCAAAATCGGCGTTGCCTGGGATTCCAAAACTTCCACCAGCAAACGCAAAGCCCTGTATAACGGCTATAAGGCCGGCCGCGTCAAGCCTGGCGATGATTTTTATACCCAAATCCCCCTGCTTGAGCAGCTTGTTCATGATCTCGGCTGGAACTTCGTCGAGTTACCCGACTACGAGGCCGACGATATTATCGGCACCCTGTCAAAGCAAGCCGACGAAACGGGGAAATATGAAACCTTTATCATTTCCTCCGACCTTGATATGCTTCAAATCGTTGACGAAAACACCCACATGTGGCGCATCCTCAAAGGTTTCACCAACATCGAGCAGATTGACATCCCCGAAATAGAAGCAAAATACGGCATCAAAAAATCCCAGTTTCTTGACCTTAAATCCTTAAAAGGTGACTCATCCGACAACATCCCTGGCGTCCCTGGCATCGGCGAAAAAACCGCCGCAAAGCTTTTAAACGATTATGGCTCTCTGGATGGAGTTTATAAGCATCTATCCGACATCAAAGGCGCCACGAGAGCCAAGCTCGAAGCAGGGAAAGACAGCGCCTACCTTTCGCAAAAGCTCGCGAAAATCATGTTTGACGCCCCAATAAATCTCGCCGACTTGCCCGACTTTCATTTCGACCGCACCCGCATTATCGCCGCTCTAAGACCCCTCGAATTCTCCTCCCTCATCCGCAAGATAGAAAAAGACGGGAGCGCTAACACCGAATCCGAAATGACGGCGGGTAGTTTGGCGGCACGAGGCAACGTTCTTTCGAGACATTCCGCGACTAACGAGGAGCGGGTTAGCGAAGTTCCGCCCATAACGACAGCGCAACGAAGCGAGAGAAAGCCGAACTCGTTCGGCTTTCCGAGCGAGGCGGCGATGTCTGGCAAAGTCAAGATGGGCCGGAACGAGCGTGTCGAGAAAGAACCGTTGCTCGTGCCACAGGTAATAAGCTACGACGTCAAGTATCAGATGCACAACGACCCCGAGCTCGCCACCGCCATCTTGTCCGGCGCCAAATCTTTCTGGGACCTCGGCCAAGCCGCCTTCCTCTTAAACCCTTTATCAAGAAATACCGAACCCCGCCTCGTCATTCCCGAGGAAGAATATCGCGAGCAAATGCAAAACTTTATAAACTTTCCCAAACTTTATAAAGTTTACACAGAGCTAGATCTTCCACTTATCCCCGTTCTCTACAAAATGGAGCGTAGAGGTATGCTTATCGACCGCGCCTATTTCGCGAAGTTAAAAGACGAATACGAGCAGCACGTCGCCGCGCTGGAGCAAGAAATCTATACTCTTGCCGGTGTCACTTTTAACCTCAACTCACCCATCCAGCTTTCCGATGTTCTCTTTACTAAGTTGCAACTTCCGACCAAAGGCATCAAGAAAACCACCAAAGGCTACTCTACCGGTGCGAAAGAGCTCGACAAACTAAAAGACGAGCATCCCATCATCAACAAACTTATTGAGTACCGCGAAGCCGCCAAGCTTCTCAGTACCTACATTATCCCTATCCCCACCCTTGCCGATAAAAACAACCGTATCCACACCACTTTCACTCAAAATGTTACTGCTACTGGCCGCCTCAGTTCCAAAGACCCCAATCTCCAAAACATCCCCGTCCGCACCGACGAAGGCAAGCGCATCCGCACCGGTTTTATCGCACCGCGCGGCAAAGTTCTCGTTTCCGCCGATTACTCTCAGTTTGAGCTCCGCCTCGCCGCCATTCTGTCACAAGACCAAGCCCTGATCGACGATTTTAACCACGATGTAGATATTCATACCAAGACCGCCGCCGAGGCTTTCGGTGTGCCCATAGAGAGTGTTACTAAAAATCAGCGCCGCGCCGCCAAAGTCATCAATTTCGGCATCCTTTACGGCATGAGTATCCAGGGGCTCGCTACTGCCGCTGATATGTCTATCGCCGAAGCCAAGGCTTTTATCGATAACTATTTCAAACTTCGTGCCCCCATCAAACAAAAGCTTGACGAGATTTTGCGCGAGGCCAGGGAACAGGGTTTTGTTGAAACTTACTAC
>CAZHTQ010000069.1:0-2277 GCA_964535375.1 uncultured Candidatus Saccharibacteria bacterium
GTCAGCAGCAAGCCATTCAAACCGCTTCGGAAGAACGGCAAGGTGAAGGTGGAATTCGAGATCGATACTTCAGGACTTGCTGGAGCCGCCCCTGTAAAATCGCATCTGCTGTCTTCTCTAAATGTTAACTAATGCTATATAATATTATAGCAAATCTTGATTTTTTTTGCAAAATATGGTATAATAGAGTTATAGGGGGTGGTCACGGTGATAAACATCGTACACGTGGATGTCCACTTTGATGATGGCCGTAAGATTACGGCAGTGGACATCAAATTAAAATCTTTTGCCGACGAAGGCAAAGCGAGGCTGACAGGGCATATGTTCACGGCAACATGCTCGGCGGCGTTCTTTAATACCACGCTGCTGCATGATGCCGGGGTGGCGCTTGAGATCAAGCCGAACCCGAGCCGCGATGACATCGTCAACTTTTATGTGTCCTTTAAGGACGATAATGAGCTGACGATAATTGACGTAGGCAATTTTGTCTACGCATTTCAGGCGGCGATTGACAGCACGGACCTGTTCTAGATTCGTGCCAGAAGCACCTTAACTCAAAATCCCCGTTCTAGATGGACGGGGATTTTACTATTCTTTTACTATTTCCTGAGGCCGAGCTTGGCGACGGTCTTTTTGTACAGGTCGAAATCGGTGGTTTCGAGGTATTTGAGAAGTTTCTTACGCTTCCCTACCATTTGCATGAGACCGCGCTTAGCCATAAAGTCATGTTTATTATTCTTAACGTGCTCAGTTACTTCTTTGATGCGAGCGGTAAGAATAGCCACTTGAACTTCAGGAGAACCAACATCTTTACCATTACGGGCGACACTGGCAATAGCTTTATCTTTATTCTCTTTTGTTATCATAGTGCTACCATTATAGCACACTTTTGTGGTATAATCAAGGGATGGACCCAGAAAAAAATCAGATAGCTGGTGGCAAGATGGCGGATAATAGTGGCGAGGTGAGCGATGAGAGTCAGATTATTTTGGTGGATAAGCCCGCTGGGATGTCGAGTTTTGGCGTGGTGGCGAAGGTGCGGGGGTACTTGCGGGCGAAATATGGGCATAAAGTGAAGGTGGGGCACACTGGCACGCTGGACCCGTTTGCTACGGGGCTACTAATATTGCTCACGGGTAAGATGACCAAGCGGTCGGATGAGTTTCTCAAAAAAGATAAGGTGTATGAGGCGACGTTGCGGCTGGGATACACCTCTAGCACTGGGGATCCGGAGGGGGAGATTTTTAAGTTAAGCGACATACGTCCAGAATTAGGTGATATTGAGTCTACTTTACAGCATTTTACTGGGACAATCATTCAGAAAGTGCCGGCGTTTTCGGCGGTAAAAATTAATGGCGAACGGGCGTATAAGTTGGCGCGTAAGGGGGTTGATTTTGAGACGCCGTCGCGGCAGGTTACGATTTATGCGATAGAGGTATTGTCGTATAATTATCCGAAGCTTGTGATACGATGCCATGTGTCGTCTGGGACTTATATTCGAACGCTAGCCGAGGATATTGGCGAAGCGCTCGGTACTGGAGCTTATCTTACCGCGCTTCGGCGGCTGAAGGTTGCGGATTACTCGGTGGAGGATGCGCAAAAGCTGGCGGAGTTCGTGGTGTAACTTACACTTGCGATGCAACTCGCAACGCTTATTGATACTGACTTCTGGAACATCAGACAAAAAAAGAAGATCCGGAGTAGATGACTAGCATCTTTCGGGATCTTCAATAATTTATATTATACTCCTTTTTTATTTAATGTCAATAAGAGCACTAGATTTTGAGATGTATTTCAGCTTCTTAATTTCTTTTATTTCCCTACTTGCGTTGCAGACTTCACGATAAATTGCTGAGTTCGGAACGCCTTTCATTCTTCGTGAGTCCAAAATAACTTTATCGGACTGCCATTTGGCCTCTTTTAGATTCTTCAAAATTGTCCTAGTGTGTTTTGCGTTCGGTGATTTAAATTCCCATTTTTCTCCATCGATGAATGCATCTGCCGAATGTTCCCTTTCACGATTGCTTTTTCTGATGAATTCAACATTATAGCCGTTTTTGGCTAAAACTTTTGCTATTTCTTTTTCATGTGGCCAGATGTTTGCGTCACCCGGTTCGATTATTTTGCCGATGTTTTTTGCCATATATATGTATTATATCTGTATTGTTGTAGTCTTGCAAACATAGCCGGTTTTGCGATTGGACTTTCTAGAAGAAAGCCCGGCAAAGGTAAAATACAAAATATCTTTTATTTGTCTTGGTGAAAATCTGAGAAAAT
>CAZHTQ010000070.1:0-1744 GCA_964535375.1 uncultured Candidatus Saccharibacteria bacterium
TAATGCGCGCGTGGCGAATCAATTGGCTTTGCTGTATGCTAATTCGGCTTTTGTGAGGCCATATACAGCGGAATTTGGCTACGAACTGGCGAAAGAACTCAAAAAATCTGGGTATTTGCAGATGCGTGAGGGGCAAAAAGATTTGCTTGCGGTAATTGTATCGGGTGATCGCGATAAAGCGGGGACGGATACGATTAAAATTAGGCGGATATAGCCTCTAGACCTGGCATAGGGCGACCAGAGAGGAACTCTAACGCAGCGCCGCCACCGGTAGAAATGAGCGTGTAAGACAAACTATCGTGCTCATTCATAAGATGCTCAACAAAACCAGTAGTGTCGCCACCGCAAATAATGGTGGTTTTGTCTTTGGCTTCGCCGAGGAGTTCGGCGACAATGGTAGAGGAAGTAGCGTAGGCTGGATCTTCGGCGTAGCCGAGCAGGCCGTTCCAGATGATAGTGGCGGAATCGGTGATGACATTGGCAAAATCGGCAGTAGAGATGGGGCCGATATCTTGACGGGTGCCAGTGCCGTCGGTGTCAAAATCGGTGGCAACAGTAATGTTGGGAGATGTTGCAGTGTAGCCATCGGCGGCGATTTTACCACCTATAAGAATATGATTGGCTTTTTCTAGGAATGCGTCGATTAAAGGCTTTTTGTCGGCAACTTTATTACCACCGAGAATGAGAGTGAGCGGGCGCGTGGGGTTCGTCATAGCTTTTTGCAAGTTGGTAACTTCGTAATCGACGAGCAGGCCAGCGTAAATGGGTAGGAAAGTTTTGATGGCGTCGGTCGAAGCGTGAGCGCGGTGGGTGACTGCAAAACCATCTTGGACGTAGAAATCTGGCTTGACGCTATCCATGATGCTTTTTATGAAGGCGGGGTCGTTTTGTTTTTCGCCTGGGTAAAAACGGAGGTTTTGCAAAAGTAAAATGTCGCCTGGATGCATCTTGGCTACGGCAGCAGTGACGGTAGGGCCAGATACGGCATCGACGAAGTAAACGCGACCCAAAAAATTATTCAAGGTGTCGGCAACGGGCTGTAAGGAGAACTTGGGGTCTATACCGTCGGGGCGACCGAGATGGGAAATAATGATGATTTTTTTGGCGCCGTGCTCGCGTAAATAGTTGATAGTGGGGAGGCTAGCGCGGATGCGAAGGTCGCTTGTGACGATACCGTTATCGATGGGGACGTTGTAGTCGGTGCGGACGAGTATGACTTTGTCTTTGATGTCGATATCTTTGATAGTTTTCATATTACGATTATAACACAAAAAAGTCTTTTCAAAATATTCACGCTGTGATATAATTCATTTTATGAAAAGGCCAAAGACTTATCAACAGGTGATCGGTGAAACTATAGAGCAAATGCGTTCGGAAAAAGGCTGGACGCAAGGCGAGCTGGCAGAGGCGGTAGGTACGAGCCAGTCGGCAATACACCGCATCGAGAAAGGCGGGCAGAATATTTCGCTAGATATGATTAAAAAATTGTCGGAAGCGTTGGGGAATCAAATTCTCTCTATAAATGACTCAGTTTCGCAGAGTTTTAGGATACGTGGCGGCAAGGAACTAGCGGGCGAAATTACGATTAATACGTCAAAAAATGCAGCGGTGGGGCTGTTATGCGCGGCGCTACTTAATTCTGGTAGGACGATTTTACATAAGGTGGCGCGGATAGAAGAAGTGTTTAGGATTATTGAAGTTTTGGAGTCAATTGGCGTGAGATGCCATTGGCAAAACCGCCATC
>CAZHTQ010000071.1:0-1683 GCA_964535375.1 uncultured Candidatus Saccharibacteria bacterium
ACTATTTTCTCAGATTTTCAGCCTATTTATGACAAATAAAAGATATTTTGTATTTATTTTACCTGAAACTCATAGCAAAAACTTCCGAGAAATGAATTCTCGGAAGTTCTTGAATTATTGGCTACTCGGTGCGGAGGAGGCAACGGACTGGATTTCCGATAGTCCTCCATCCCGTTGAATCAATTCTATAATTATTTGGAGTGCCAGCCAGAACATACATTGCCGTTGCGTTGGATACAGTTGAGGAGAACCAAGAGGCGGAATCTGAGTCGTAGATTACGCCATCATTATAGTAGCCTCCGCCATCAGAAGGAAAGGATGGAGAAAGATGGTTCATATCAGATAGTTCTGTTAATGTCGGCATGCGCCACAACGCTGGACATATATCATATGTTGCATTTTCCGTGTTTTCTTCGGAACATATTGTTCCGGCAGAAGCTGCACAGTAATTGTACCAGCCCATAGGCGTACCATTATTGTCATTGCCATAGTGAGTTAATCCAGTACTTAATGAACTCCAAGGACCAGCCGTATTGATACTCTTATCCAAATCCGCATCCGGAATAACATATTCGTTTATTACATTAGAATTGGCAGAAGTAAGTTTTGTGCCACTTGCGACAACTAGGTTTTGGGTCATCCAGACTTTGCCGTCGGCGAGCTTGGTAACCCAGTATTCTTTACCATCACGTACATCACGGAGCTGGAGGGACTCGTTGATGGCGAGGGAGGCAGCGGCATCCTGGTCAAAACTTTGCATAGAATCATCTACGACGCAGCGCAACGACCACCCGAGGCTCCTGTCGTTGCTGTCCGCGGGCCAGACACCAGAGCTACGAAAGTACAGGAGGTGCGCGTTGGAGCTACTATAGACTGTACTAGACCAATAGTTCCCGTCGCGCCCTGCGAGGTGAAGGGCAGATGACCAGACGTCGCCAGCCCGGACAAAGTAGAGTGGTGCAGCAAGTAAGTCTTTATCTGCGGCTGCAGTAGAACCAAGCTCTGTATTGATGGTAATATTTGGATTATATAACGAGTTTAATGTACCATACATACCATTGACTGGTAAGTTCCAGTTGGCTGGGCAGAGGGAGTTTACTGCGTTGCCGCTATTATATCCACTAGTATTGCTGGATGCTACGGCAGCAGACCAGTTGTAGTAGTTACCTACATGGCTATGAGCGCCGTTAGCACCAGGAGTTTGTGAGAATTGACTGCCAGCATTACCGGTGTGGAAATTACAGCCGTACTCACTACAATCATCATTGTTGTAGTAATCACTACGATAATACCAGTCACCAAGATCTATGGACTCTGGGTTATTATAGCTACCATTCCAGGTAAACGATTGATTTATCGCAGGGGCGGAGATAGTGTTGGCGCTTGGCGTCCAGGTAATGACACCAGTGCTTGGGTCTTTTACATAGCCATCAGTGTATGGTGCCACACCAGCAACGGTGAGGTTAGTAGTGGTGGAATTTAGTGGACCAGTGATGTCAAAATCTAGATTTTGGGTCATCCAGCATTTACCATCCATAAGTTTGGCCACCCAATAGACTTTGCTGTCACGGATGTCTATGAGCTGGGCTTGGGGAGTGGAGGCAGCATCTGCGGTAAGTGGAGTAGTTACTTTATTACATATCGCAGCATTCATGTCTTGCATGGCGAAGTAGGAGGTGCCGC